>CAXUKK010000429.1:0-2010 GCA_964251455.1 uncultured Enterovirga sp. | reverse complement strand
CGCCAGCACCTGAAGCTGGTGCGTCTACCAATTCCGCCACCTGGGCCTGCCGCCGGAGCGACCGCGTCCGTTTAGGGGGCGATCCGGCAGGCGTCAATGCCTCGGCAACATGATCGATCGGCTCGACTTCAGCGGCACGTTGCCGGCCAGATCAGCCCGCGGATCCGGCGGCCCGAAGTGCCTCGACCGCCTTCGCCAGAACCGACAGACCGCTCTCCGTGAAGACGATGTCGTTGCCCGCGGCCTCCGCGAGTTTCAGGGTTTCGAGTTCCGACACGGCCTCCTCGTCGGCCTTGTGCCCCTTGCCATCCTGGCGGATGACCTTGGTCACGGGCTGGCCGCTTTCCAGCTGGTGGTAGGCCGCAAAGGCAAACACCGCGACTGCCTTATCGCTCATCCCGCTCATACCCGTCTCCGCTCCGTCCGCATGCTCGCAACGTGGCGTCCCCTCCCCCGTTCCGGCGCGGCCCACACGAGACCGTGACATCGGTGCTCGACCCTGGCAGCTGTCCGCGCGCCCATCCACGCGTGCGTACGCGTGCGGGGTGAAAACCGACGGCGGACGCATTACATAGGATATCGAATCGAGTTTCCGCGACACGCTCGCGCGCGCCTGCACGTTCCGGGGCGCGAAGGATCATCATGGCCGAATCTGCCCGCAAGAAACTTGAATCCGATTACGGCGCGGATTCGATCAAGGTTCTCAAGGGCCTGGATGCCGTGCGCAAGCGGCCCGGCATGTATATCGGCGACACCGATGACGGCTCCGGCCTGCATCACATGGTCTACGAGGTCGTCGACAACGCCATCGACGAGGCCCTGGCCGGGCATGCCGACCTCGTGGCGGTGACGCTGAACGCCGACGGCTCCGTGACGGTTTCGGATAACGGCCGCGGCATCCCGACAGGCATCCATGCCGGCGAAGGCGTATCCGCTGCTGAGGTCATCATGACCCAGCTCCATGCCGGCGGTAAGTTCAACAACACGGACGAGACGGGGAACGCCTACAAGGTCTCCGGCGGCCTGCACGGTGTCGGCGTCTCGGTGGTCAACGCCCTCTCGCAATGGCTGCGGCTGCGCATCTGGCGGGGCGACGAGGAGCACGCCATGGAGTTCCGCCACGGCGAGCCTGTGGCGCCGCTCAAGGTCGTCGCGCCGGGCGAGGGACGACGCGGGACGGAGGTCTCGTTTCTTCCGTCGGTCGAGACCTTCACGATGGTCGAGTTCGACTTTCCGACGCTCGAGAAGCGGCTGCGCGAACTCGCCTTCCTGAACTCTGGCGTCCGCATCGTCCTGACCGATGCGCGCCATGCCGACGTGAAGCGCGAAGAACTGCTGTACGAAGGCGGCATCGAAGCCTTCGTGCGCTATCTCGACCGCTCGAAAGTGCCACTGCTCGAGAAGCCCATCGTGGTCCGGGCCGAACGCGACGGCATCACCGCCGAGGTCGCTCTGTGGTGGAACGATTCGTTCTACGAGACGGTGCTCTGCTTCACGAACAACATCCCGCAGCGGGATGGCGGCGCCCACCTCACTGGCTTCCGCGGCGCGCTCACCCGCCAGGTGAACGGCTATGCCGAGAGCTCCGGCCTGACCAAGAAGGAGAAGGTCACGCTGACCGGCGACGATTGCCGGGAGGGCCTGACGGCGGTCGTTTCCGTGAAGGTGCCGGACCCTAAATTCTCGTCGCAGACCAAGGATCGCCTCGTCTCCTCGGAGGTACGGCCGGTCGTCGAGGGCATCCTCAACGAAGGGCTGTCGACTTGGCTCGAAGAGCATCCGGCCGAGGCGCAGAAGCTCGTCGGCAAGGTCGTCCGGGCCGCGCAGGCGCGCGAGGCCGCCAGGAAGGCGCGCGAGATCGTCCGCAAGGATCCGCTCGGCATCGCGTCTCTGCCCGGCAAGCTCGCCGATTGCCAGGAGCGCGATCCCGCCAAGTCGGAGCTGCTGCTGGTCGAGGGCGATTCCGCCGGCGGGTCGGCGAAGCAGGGTCGCGACCGCTCGTTCCAGGCC
>CAXUKK010000428.1:0-2050 GCA_964251455.1 uncultured Enterovirga sp. | reverse complement strand
GTTCCGAGATCCGCAGGGTGATCGACGACCTGCGGGCGGAGCTGGCCAGCACCTGAGCGGAGGAAACGAGATGAGCGACGACAGAAGCGCGATCGAGGCGGTAGCCAAACTCTACCTGGACGGTCTCTACGAAGGCGATGCCGAGAAGCTCGCCTCCGTCTTCCACCCGACGAGCGCCCTGACATACGAGGCGGATGGCGCGATCAGCATCCTGCCCCGGGAGGAGTGGCTGAAGGCCGTCAAAGGGCGCCCATCACCGCAGTCGCAGGGACTGCCTCGTCACGACGAGATCCTCGTCATCGATCAATCGTCGCCGACGACGGCCTTCGTGAAGCTGAAATGCGCGATCCCGCCGCGCTTCTTCACGGACTACCTGAGCTTCCTGAAGGTCGATGGCCGCTGGCAGGTAGCCCAGAAGGTGTTCTCCGCCCGAACCGAGACGGCCGGCACCGAGACGTGACCGGGCGGCTTTCGGACAACGTTGCGTATTTCGGCCGGGCACTTCGGGCCGCCGGGCTCCCGGTCGGCCCCCGCGACGTGGTGGCGGCGATCGGGGCGGTCGAGGTTGCGGGCCTCGGAAGCCGCCATGACCTGTACTGGACGCTTCACGCCGTGTTCGTGACGCGGCACGAGCAGACGCCGGTTTACGACACGGCCTTCCGCGTGTTCTGGCGACGACGCGGACTCGTCGAGAAGCTGATCGCCGAAATGTCCCCGATAGCGCCGGCCGACCGGCGCACGGACAAGCCGAAGCCCGGTGAATCTCGCGTGATGGAGGCGATCCGGCCGCAGGCCCGAACGGTTCCGGAGGAACGGGTCGAGCGCGAGCTCTCGGCCCGGCTGACGGCTTCCGATCGCGATGTCATGCGGGCGAAGGACTTCGCCCAGATGAGCGCGGCCGAGATTGCGAAGGCCAAGCGCTTGATCGAGGCGCTTGTCCTGCCTGAGGACCAGCGCCTCACCCGCCGCTACGTGGCGGACCCACGCGGTCGCCTCGTCGACCTGCGGCGGACCTTGCGTCGCTCGTTGCGCACCGGCGGCCACTCGATCGACCTCGCTTTCCGGTCGCCGGCCGAGCGGCCCCCTCCGCTCGTCGCGCTTGTCGACATCTCCGGCTCCATGGCGGAGTACTCGCGCCTGTTCCTGCATTTCCTGCACGCGCTTACCGAGAAGCGGCGGCGGGTGCATTCCTTCGTCTTCGCGACGCGGCTCACGAATGTCTCTCGCGAGCTGACGCAGCGCGATCCCGACGATGCGCTGTCTCGCGCCTCTGCGCGTGTGAAGGATTGGGAGGGTGGCACGCGCATCGCGCCGGCGCTGCGCGAGTTCAACCGGCTTTGGTCGAGGCGCGTTCTCGGACAGAACGCGGTCGTCATGCTGTTCACGGACGGCCTGGAGCGGGAAGTCGGGGACGAACTCGCTTTCGAGATGGACCGGCTGCATCGCTCCGCCGCCAGACTGATCTGGCTGAACCCGCTCCTCCGCTTCGACGCCTTTCAGGCGCGAGCCGGCGGGATCAAGGCGATGCTGCCGCATGTCGACGAATTCCGCCCCATCCACAATCTCGGCTCGATGGCTGGTCTTGTGCGGGCACTTGGCCGTGAGCGCGACGGGATGGCGGACCCGGCGCGCTGGACGCGGGCTGCAGCGGCCGCATGATCCGCTCGCTCGCGATCTACGGGACGGCGGCCCTCGCGGAGATCGGTGGCTGTTTCAGCGTATGGGCCGTGATGCGCCTCTCCGCGCCGTCGTGGTGGCTCCTGCCCGGCTTCGTCTCGCTTGCGGCGTTTGCCTACGTTCTGACCCTGGTCGAGGCCGACGCGGCCGGCCGGGCCTTCGCCGCCTATGGCGGGATCTACATCGCCGCCTCGCTCGCTTGGCTCAGGGCCGTCGAGGGCTTTGCACCCGATCGCTGGGACCTGATCGGCGCGGGGGTCTCGCTAGCGGGCGCTGCTATCATTATCTTCGGTCCACGTCCGGTCTGAGGTTCACCCATGCTTTCCAGCGATAGCGATATCCTCCACGAAGCCGAAGCTTGGAAGCGCGCCGG
>CAXUKK010000427.1:0-2065 GCA_964251455.1 uncultured Enterovirga sp. | reverse complement strand
CTCGTCGGCACCGACGATTACGACGGCTGCGCCGGCGACGTCGCCGAGCGACCCGCGCTTCAGACCTGCGAAGGTCGGCACCTGTGGCGCTGCCATCCGAGGCGACTACACGTCGTTGTCGCTCGACAGGTCCTGCGGCCGGGTTCCCTCGTCGGCCCTGCCGCCGTTCGCCTGAACCTCGAGCAGCATCACGAGCGCATCATCGAGGAGGCGGGATACGGGACCGACATCCGGCCCGAGGCGTTCGGCATGGGCCTTCGCCGCATTGACGAGGGAGGCGAGATGGTCGAGGTCGTGTCGCGAGGCGGTCATCGGGCGAACCTAGCACGTCCGGTCCTCGACCCAACCCCTGGGCACGCAGAGGAACCAGCGGCTTCCGACTTGCCGTGTGCCGCCATCTCGATTATGGGACCGGCTTCGCGTTCGCCTCGGCCGGGGGCTGAACGGACGGCCTTCTCCGCAATCGCTGTGGTCAGGCAGGGCTCTTCGGAGCCCGTCGTCCCGTGTCTCCGCCTTCGAAGAACCGCTCGAGCCCCGTAGGCTCGAAGGGCTTGGCGCTGGACGGACGCGTGAACCGGTTCCCTGTCGCATCGTCGGCACGGAGCCATTGTACTCCAGAGGGCTCACTACATGCCATTGTACGAACACGTCTTCCTGATGCGGCAGGACGTGACCACGCAGCAAGTCGAAGCGATGGTCGAGCAGTTCCGCGGCGTCATCGAGACCGGCGGCGGGATCGTCGAGAAGGCCGAGATGTGGGGCCTCAAGTCCCTTGCCTATCGGCTGAAGAAGAACCGCAAGGCGCATTTCACGATGCTCGGCCTCAACGCACCACCAGCGGCCATCGCCGAGATGGAGCGCCAGATGCGCATCAGCGAGGACGTCCTTCGCTTCATGACCATCAAGGTCGAGGAGATCGAGGAAGCCCCGTCCATCATGATGCAGAAGCGCGATCGCGACGAGCGCAAGGATCGCGAGCGTCGGCGTCGGGATGAGGACGGCTACGGCTACGGCGCCCCAGACGCCGGCGAGGGAGTTTAAGTCATGGCGGCAACTGGTGAAGCAGGCGCAGGCGCTCCTCCCGCAACGGGCGGCGGTGGTGGTGGCGGCGGTGGCCGTCGGCCCTTCTTCCGTCGGCGGAAGACCTGCCCGTTTTCGGGCCCGAATGCTCCGAAGATCGACTACAAGGACACGAAACTCCTCTCGCGCTACGTGTCGGAGCGCGGCAAGATCGTTCCGTCGCGCATCACGGCCGTGTCGGCCAAGAAGCAGCGTGAACTCGCCCAGGCGATCAAGCGTGCGCGCTTCCTGGGCCTCCTGCCCTACGTGATCCACTAGAACCCGTCCGGCGGCTTCGGCCGCCGGATCCTTTGAGGCCGGGCAGTTTCCTGTCCGGCCCGTTGGGGCGGCCGTCGAGCCGTCTCTAACCCCGCGCATGAGCGGTGGGACAGCGACTGAATGGGACAGCTTGTCTTTCTGGGATTTGGAGCAGGCCTCGTGTCCGCGCTCCTGTTTGGCGCAGTGGCCGTCGGTTCGCCGGCCGGCATGGTCCTGTCGTACCTTGCGCCCTTGCCGATCCTGATCGTCGCGCTCGGCTGGCACCACCTCGTCGGATTGCTCGGCGTCGCGATCGGCGCCCTCGCGACCTCCTTCTTCCTCCGCAGCAGTGCCGGACTCGCCTTCGCACTCGGGCCCGCTCTTCCGGCCTGGTGCCTCGCCTACCTGGCGCTCTCCGCCCGCGTGTCTGCCGGACCGACGGGCACGGTGGAATGGATGTCGAGCGGGCGGCTGCTCGCCTGGACCGGCCTGATCGGCAGCTGCATCGCACTTGCAGCAGCGATCGGCCTCGGCGGCGGCGATTACGCGCAATTCGCCGAGACACTCCGACGCGCAACTGACGCGCTCCTCCGCAGCGAACTCGGCATGCCCCGACGAGGGCCGACGGGCACCATCGGCGGCGTACCGGGCGAGACGCTGGTGCATCTCCTGATCCTGATCACGCCGATGATCGCGGCAGCGGTGTTCAGCCTGACGCTGGCGCTCAATCTCTGGCTCGGCGGCAAGG
>CAXUKK010000426.1:0-2091 GCA_964251455.1 uncultured Enterovirga sp. | reverse complement strand
TCGAGGATCACGCCACCGACCTGCCGCTCCGTCGCGAGGCGCACGGCGACGCCGGTCCCGAGCGACTCGCCGTAGAGAACGATGCGTTGCGGCGGGTATGTGCTGAGCCAGTCGCGTGCGGCCCTGGCATCCTTGCGAAGGCCGGTCTCCGACGGGGTGCCTGTGGAGCCCGAATATCCCCGATAGCTGACGATAAGGATCCCGCGCCCGTCCTCACCGAGCATCCTGACGCGGTCACGCCGGTTCAGCAGGCTGCCGCCATTGCCGTGGAAATAAAGAACGAGAGCCCGTCCGGGCTCTGGTGGTTTCCACCAACCGACCAACTGCTCGCCGTCGGAGGTCGCAATCACGACGTCCTGCACGCCCTCCAGGCCGGCCTGGGCCGCCGAAACCCGGGCCGGCGAGGCTGGGAATAGCAGCCGACGCTGCTGCGTGTAGACGAGCGCGAGGAGAGCCAGATAGGCCGTCGCACCAAGGCAGGCCGTCCAGGCCACAATGCGGACAACGGCGGACCCTGTTACATCCATGATGAGAATCGATGCAGCCCTGTGTCCGGAGTCCAGGAACAATGTCGGGGGCTGACGATTGTTCGGCGCGCGCCTCAAACCCTAAACAGCCGAGCCGGCCGGATGAAACTCTTCAAATGCCCGCATTGCGGGCAGTTGCTCTACTTCGAGAACGTGAAGTGCGAGCGCTGCGGGCACCGCCTCGGCTATATTCCGGAAGCAGACACCCTGACGGCCCTGGAGCCGGAGGATAACGGCGCCTGGCGCTCGCTGGCGCAGGCGGGAGGCCGGTACCGGTTCTGCGCGAACGCGGAGTACGACGTCTGCAACTGGCTCGTGCCTGCGGAGGGGACCGATACGCTGTGCCGCGCCTGTCGGCACAACCGCACGATCCCGAACTTGGGCGACCTTCAGGCGCAGGCATCGTGGCGCAAGATGGAGGACGCCAAGCACCGGCTGTTCTACCAGCTGCTGCGCCTGAATCTCCCGACGCCGGCCCAGGGCGAAGCCAACGAACCACTGATCTTCGATTTCCTCGCAGATTCGCCGACTCCGGATGGGCCAAAGGTCCTCACAGGACATGACGACGGGCTGATCACGATCTCTCTTGCGGAGGCGGACGACGTCGAACGCGAGCGCCGCCGAGCTTCGATGGGGGAGCCGTACCGGACGCTCCTCGGCCATTTCCGGCACGAGGTCGGGCATTTCTACTGGGATGTTTTGGTGCGCGATGGCGGGCGACTGGCCGAATGCCGCGCCGTGTTCGGGAACGATGAGGAGGATTACGGCGAGGCCTTGAAGCGGCATTACGCCGAAGGCGTGCCGCCGAACTGGCGGGAGAACTTCATTTCCTCCTACGCGACGACGCATGCCTGGGAGGATTTCGCAGAGACCTGGGCGCATTACCTCCACCTCATCGATACGCTCGAGATGGCGAGCGCATTCGGCATGAGCGTCCAGCCGGGCGCCGACCATACCGGTGCGCTCGCCGCGCAGGCCGCGCTTGACGTCTATTCCGCCGGTGACATCGAGTCGCTCGTCGGCACGTGGCTGCCGATCGCGTTCGCCCTGAACAGCATCAATCGCTGCATGGGCCAGACCGATCTTTATCCGTTCGTGCTCTCGCCGCCGGTCGTGAAGAAGCTCGGCTTCATCCACTGGCTCGTTCACGATCACAACACCGCGCCGCGGATTAGTTGACTCCGTCAATGACAATGGTCAGCATCCCACGACACGGTGGGAGGCCGAGATGGACGCACGCGATGATGCCGCGATCGCGGACATCCGAGCCTTCACGCGGTTCTACACGCGCCAGATCGAGCTGCTGGACGAGGGTCTGCTGGATAGCGGGTTTTCGCTCGCCGAGGCCCGTGTCCTCTACGAACTTGCAAGCCGCCGCGAGGCGACGGCCGGCGATCTCGTCCGCGATCTCGGGATGGATGCGGGGTATCTCAGCCGCATCCTGAAACGCTTCGAGTCCGCCGGGCTCTTGCTCCGTGCCGTGTCGCCGGAGGATGCACGACGCGCCCATCTCGCGCTCACGGCCGTCGGCCACGCCGCCTTTGCACCGCTCGATCGTGCTTCG
>CAXUKK010000425.1:0-2102 GCA_964251455.1 uncultured Enterovirga sp. | reverse complement strand
GTCTCCGTTTCCCTCGGCTCCAGAAAACGCAACGGCTCCGGGATCGGCACCTGGTAGACGAGGATCTGGTCCTCGCGGAGCGTCTGCTCGGGGATCCGATGGCGCGTCTGGATGATCGTCGCATCCGCCGTGCGTGTCGTCGTGTCGACCCCGGCGGTCTTCGCGAAGAACTTGCGGATGGAAACGGCGTTCGTGGTGTCGTCCGAGCCCTGGTCGATGACCTTCAGGACGTCGCTCGGGCCGATCACGGCGGCGGTCACCTGCACCCCGCCGGTGCCCCAGCCATACGGCATCGGCATCTCGCGTGACGCGAACGGGACCTGGTAGCCGGGGATCGCCACCGCCTTGAGAAGAGCGCGGCGAATCATCCGCTTGGTGCCCTCGTCGAGATAGGCGAAATTGTAGGCCGGGCTGTCATTCCGGGGCTGCGAAGCAGAGCCCGGAACCCACGGCTGGGTGGCCGATTGCGGGTCGCGCAGGCCATCACCGAAATCGGTCCCCGGTTCACGGGTGGGTTCCGGGTTCTCGCTTCCAGCGAGCCCCGGAATGACAGCTAGCCCACTCACTCCGCAGCCTCCCTGAACTCGTCCTCGGGCATCACAGCGTTCCGCTCCGCATGCTCCGCCCGCAGGCGACGGAGCAGCTCCAGCTCCGCCTGGAAGTCGACGTAATGCGGCAGCTTCAGGTGCTCGACGAAGCCGGTCGCCGCGACGTTGTCCGCGTGCGAGAGCACGAATTCCTCGTCCTGCGCCGGCGCCATCACGTCCTCTCCGTACTCGGCCGCCCGCAGCGAGCGGTCGACCAACGCCATCGACATGGCCCGACGTTCGGACTGCCCGAACGCAAGGCCGTAGCCGCGGGTGAATTGCGGCGGCGCCTCGGCCGAGCCCTTGAAGCCGTTGACCATCTGGCACTCGGTAACCTGCACCCGGCCAAGCGGCACCGCGAACCCGACCTCCTCGGGCACGATCTCGATCTCCACCTCACCGAAGCGTATCTCGCCGACGAAAGGGTGGGTGCGGCCGAAGCCGCGCTGCGTCGAGTAGCCGAGCGCAAGCAGAAAGCCCTCGTCGCCGCGCGCGAGGGTCTGGAGCCGAAGGTCCCGGCCCGCCGGAAAGGCGAGCGGCTCGCGGGTCAGGTCGCCCGGCGCTTCCCCGTGATCATGTTCGCGGGAAATCAGGTCGTCGCCGGAAAGGATGTCGCTGACGCGAAGCATCGGGTCGGCGGCCTCCTCGGCCTCGAACGGCAGCGGCGGGTTGACGCCGGCCGCGAGCGCGAAGTCGAGCAGGCGATGCGTGTAGTCGAAGGTCGGCCCGAGCACCTGCCCGCCGGGCAGGTCCTTGAAGGTGGCCGAGACTCGCCGGCTCACGGTCATGTCCCCCGTATCCAACGGCTCCGCATAGCCGAAGCGCGGTAGCGTGGTGCGGAAGGCGCGAAGCAGAAAGGCCGCCTCGATGAGGTCGCCGCGAGCCTGCTTGATGGCGAGCGCCGCGAGCCCGCGGTCGTAGAGCGAGCCTTCCGCCATCACGCGGTCCACGGCGAGCGCCAGTTGCTCGTCGATCTGCTCGACGGCGAGTTCCGGCACGGCCTCGTCGCCCCGGCGAGCATGGGCGAGGAGCCGATGCGCGTTGTCGATGGCGGCCTCGCCGCCTTTGACGGCCACATACATCAGGTGTTCTCCTCGACGATGCGCGAGGAACGGGGGATCCCGACCACCTCTCCGCGCGAGACGAGAAGGCAATCGATGCCGCGCGGGAAGGAGCTCGCGTTCGCCCGAATGCCGGCCGCGAAGTCCTCAGGCAGCGGCGACGCCGATAGCGAGATCTCGTCCTGGATTCCGGGTCCCGCGAGCCGCATCTGCGTGCCACTCCCAAAGACCGCGACGGCCAGTACCAAGGTCGTCGAACGGTCGGGGTAGAGGTCAGTCCCACCCGCCAGATCGCCGAAGCTCGGGGCTTGCGATGGGTCAGCGACGAGCGCGAAGGCTGCGTCGCCCGGATTGCCGACGATCCGTGCGCCGGTATGGAAGCGGAGATAGGCCGCGACGGCGGGCGCCGCTGACAGGGACGGGTCGAGCCAAAGCGGGGCATCGGGATCGGCGA
>CAXUKK010000424.1:0-2116 GCA_964251455.1 uncultured Enterovirga sp. | reverse complement strand
GCGCACATGCTCTCGCCGATGCCGCTCGCGATCACGATCGGAGCCGGCTCGAACCCCGTGCCCTACACGGTGCCGGCGATCGAGAACATCAACGGGCAGGCCATCACGCTGGCCATGAAGCACAAGGACAAGCGCGATCCGAAGAGCTGGAAAGGCTTCAAGTTCGCGGTCCCGTTCGACTACTCGATGCACAATTACCTGCTCCGCTACTATCTGGCGGAACACGGCATCGACCCGGACACGGACGTGCAGATCCGCGCTGTGCCGCCGCCCGAGATGGTCGCCAACATGCGGGCCGACAACATCGACGGCTTCCTGGGGCCGGACCCGATGAACCAGCGCGCCGTCTATGACGGCGTCGGCTTCATCCACCTTCTGTCAAAGGAGATCTGGGACGGGCATCCCTGCTGCGCGTTCGCGGCGTCGCGCGAGTTCATGACCGCGATGCCGAACACCTACGCGGCGCTGCTCCGCGCGATCATCGAGGCGACGGCGTTCGCGTCGAAGGCCGAGAACCGCAAGGACATCGCGGCGGCGATCGCGCCGGCGAACTACCTGAACCAGCCGCAGGTCGTGGTCGAGCAGGTTCTGACGGGCACCTTCGCGGACGGGCTCGGCCAGGTGCAGAAGGTTCCCAACCGCGCCGATTTCGACGCCTTCCCCTGGGAGAGCTTCGCGGTCTGGATGCTGACCCAGATGAAGCGCTGGGGCCAGATCAAGGGCGAGGTCGACTACGCGGGTATCGCCAAGCAGGTCTATCTGGCGACGGACGCGCAGAAGCTGATGGCGCAGCAGGGCCTGACTCCGCCGACGGCGACGAGCAAGAGCTTCGTCGTGATGGGCAAGACCTTCGACCCCGCAAAGCCGGAAGAGTACCTCGCGTCCTTCGCGATCAAGCGCGCGAGCTGAGGATGGCGGAGGAAGCGCGCCCGCCGCTGCCGCCCTTCACGCGCGAGACCGCCGTCCAGAAGGCCCGCGGTGCGGAGGATGCCTGGAACACACGCGATCCCGCGCGGGTCGCGCTCGCCTACACGCCGGATAGCCGCTGGCGGAACCGGGCCGAGTTCCTGTCCGGCCGCGAGGCGATCACGGCGTTCCTCCGGCGCAAGTGGGACCGCGAGCTCGAATATCGGCTGATCAAGGAGGTTTGGGCCTTCACCGACGATCGGATCGCGGTGCGCTTCGCCTACGAGTGGCATGACGATGCCGGGAACTGGTTCCGGTCATACGGCAACGAGAACTGGGCCTTTGCCGCTGACGGCCGCATGCGCGAGCGTCACGCGAGCATCAACGACCGTCCGATCGCCGAGGCCGACCGCCTGTTCCACTGGCCGCTCGGTCGCCGACCCGACGATCATCCGGGCCTGAGCGAGCTGGGATTGTGACCACCGCCCGGCTGCAAGCCTTTGCCGTCTCGGCGCTCATCCTGGCCATGTTCCTGGCGGTCTGGCACGTCGGCGTCAGCGGATCGGGTCCCACGCAGGCGATGGACCCGGAATACGCCAAGCTCATGGGCATCACGGCGACGACCGGTAAGTCCGCCATGCCGGGCCCGCTGGATGTCGGCCGCACGATCTGGGGGCACCTGAAGGACCCGTTCTACGACCGGGGGTCGAACGACAAGGGTATCGGTATCCAGCTTGGCTACTCGATCGCGCGGGTCGCGCTTGGCTACCTTCTGGCCGTCCTGGTCGCGATCCCGATCGGCTTCCTGATCGGGATGTCGCCGTTGATGAGCCGCGCGCTCGACCCCTTCATCCAGCTTCTGAAGCCGGTCTCGCCGCTCGCCTGGATGCCGCTCGCCCTCTACACGATCAAGGATTCCGGCATCTCGGCCATCTTCGTCATCTTCATCTGCTCGCTCTGGCCGATGATGATCAACACGGCCTTCGGCGTCGCCAGCGTGCGCAGCGAATGGCTGAACGTCGCCCGCACGCTCGAGGTCGGCCCGCTGCGCCGCGCCTTCACGGTGATCTTGCCGGCCGCCGCCCCGACGATCCTGACCGGCATGCGCATCTCGATCGGCATTGCCTGGCTCGTCATCGTGGCGGCCGAGATGCTCGTCGGCGGCACCGGCATCGGCTACTTCGTCTGGAACGAGTGGAACAACCTCTCG
>CAXUKK010000423.1:0-2117 GCA_964251455.1 uncultured Enterovirga sp. | reverse complement strand
CATCGCCGAGACCGAGGCGGCGGCACACGCGGCGAAGCAGCTCGTGCGGGTGGATTACGATCCGCTTCCCGCGGTGTTCGATGTCGAGGAGGCGCTGAAACAGGGCGCGCCGACCGTCAACGAGACCTACCCGCACAACCACTTCGAGTACCACGACAAGTACGACCACCAGAAGCTTCGCTTCGGCGATACGGAGCGCGCCTTTCGCGAGGCCGACACCGTCATCGAGGAGCGCTACCAGATGTCGCCGATCGAGCATGCGCCGACGGAGACGAACGGCTCGATCGCGGCGCCCGAGCACAACGACCGCTTCATCGTGCATTCCTGCGCGCAGGGGCTGTTCTTCTCGCTCGGCACCACGGCGAAGATCCTGAACCTGGAATCGAACCGCCTGCACTTCGTCGGCGGCACCGTCGGCGGCGGGTTCGGCGGCAAGGTCGACACGCTGACGGAGCCGCTCGCGGTGCTTGGCGCCATGCTGACCGGCCGCCCGGTCCGCTACGTGCTCGATCGCGAGGAGGAGATGCTCTACGGCTCGCCGCGCGGCGCCGAGCGCATCTACGTCAAGGATGGCGTGCGGCGGGACGGGCGCATCATCGCGCGACACGTGCGCAGCTACTTCGATGCCGGCGCCTATACGCGGCTGTCGAGCTATGCCGGCATCAAGTGCACGGCGCACATGCCCGGGCCGTACTCGATCCCGAACGTCACGTCCGACGTCTACGTGGTCTACACGAACCGCTGCCCGTCGACCGCCATGCGGGGCTTCGGCGTGACGGCGGTGGATTTCGCGTTCGAGGTCCAGATGGACAAGCTCGCGCATGCCGTCGGCATGGACCCGATGGAGTTCCGCATCCTCAACGCCTACCGCGACGGGGACATGAAGCCCCACCGGCGCGTGGCAAAGAACACGGCGCTGATCGAGTGCGTCCAGGTCGCGGCCGGAAAGGCCGGCTGGCCGCTCTCCGCGGAGGCGCAGCGGCAGACCTCGGTGGCGGGCGGCGGCGGCGAGCGGGCGGCCATCCCGGCGACCCCGCTCGACGAGCGCGGCCGCATCGGCCGGCCCGAGACACGGACCGCTCCATCGACCCAGATCCTTCCCGCCGGGACGACCCGCATTCCGCTCAGCAAGGAGCCGGTCGTGGAGGGCGCCCGCGACGGCCGGGCTCAGCCGACGAGCGTGCCGCGCTACGAGAGCGGCCGTCCCGCGGCGCCGTACCAGCCGCAGCCGATACCGGCTCCGGCCTACCAGCCCGCCACGGCTCATCAGCCGGCTGCCCAGGGTCATCCGCCGGCGCCGACCTATGGACCCGGCGCGGCCTATGGGTCTCCGCCGCAGGCGAACCAGCCCTCGCCGCCCCCGCCGCCTGCACCCGCAGCGCCGCAGACGCAGCACGGGGCGATGCGCTTCTCCTCCGTCTTCGGCACCAGGAGGCGCTGACATGGCCCGGCACGAGGGACGGGGCATGGCCTCCGTCAACTACCCGATCGGCATGAATCTCGGCGGCGATCCGAGCCAGGCGCTCGTGCATTCGAACCCAGACGGGAAGTTCACGGTCGCGCTCTCGGCGATCGATCTCGGCCAGGGCATGAAGCAGGTGAGCCGGCAGCTCGCCGCCGAGACGCTCGGGGTGCCGGTCGAGGACGTCTACGTCGACACCGCAGACAGCGACACCGGCCCGCACGACATGGGCAGCTTCGCGTCGCGCGGCACGCACCGGATGGGCAACGCCGTCATCGCGGCCTCACGCGAGGCGCGCGGCGTGCTGCTCGAGGCCGCGGCCGAGGAGCTGGAGGTGGATGCGGCCGATCTCGTGACGGACGGGCGCGGCAACATCCATGTCCGCGGCGCGCCCTCCCGGACGATCACCGTCAAGGCTGCCGCACAGGCCGGGCAGTTCAAGCAGGGCAAGACCATCGCGGGCCGGGGCATCTTCCTCATCCCGCTCTCGGCCGTCGACCCGGAGACGGGCGAGATGAACCCCAACACGGCCTTCGCGCATGCGTGCCTCGTGGCCGACGTCATCGTCGACGACGAGACCGGCGAGGTGGAGGTCGTCCGGATGACGAGCGCCTACGAGCTCGGCCGCGTCATCAATCCGAGGATGGTCGAGCAG
>CAXUKK010000422.1:0-2120 GCA_964251455.1 uncultured Enterovirga sp. | reverse complement strand
GAACGTGCCGCGCGACACCTTGAAGGTGATGAAGGACAACGGTCTCCGCTTGCTTCTCGTCGGCTACGAGTCGGGCAACCAGCAGATCCTGCACAACATCAAGAAGGGGATGCGGGTCGAGGTCGCCGAGGAGTTCACCAAGAACTGCCACGAGCTCGGCATCACCATCCACGGAACCTTCATCCTCGGCCTGCCGGGCGAGACGAAGGCGACCATCCAGGAGACGATCAAGTTCGCCACCCGGATCAATCCGCACACAATCCAGGTCTCCCTGGCTGCGCCTTATCCCGGCACTTTCCTGTACAAGCAGGCGCTGGAAAACGGCTGGCTCGATGAGGCGAATGCCGAGCTCATCAACGACAACGGCATCCAGATCGCGCCGCTGCACTACCCGGGGTTGAGCCACACCGAGATCTTCACCTCGGTCGAGGATTTCTACCGCAAGTTCTATTTCCGGGTGCCAAAGATCGCCTCGATCGTTGGCGAGATGGTAACCCAGCCGGACATGATGAAGCGGCGCCTGCGCGAGGGCGTCGAGTTCTTCCGCTTCCTGAAAGAGCGCCGCACTGTCGCCCAGGCAGCGTAGCTTCACGGGTGCATTACCGGCTTAGGCCGGTAACGCCGCTCAATGAGCTCGACGGCTGCCTCGAGATTGCTTGGGCAAAGCTCGATCGTTACGGCGACGCCAAAGCGTTCTCTCGTCGTTACAGCTGACGATTTCGGCCGCTCCCGTGAGGTCAACGAAGCCGTCGAGATCGCCCATCGCGACGGCATCCTCACGGCGGCGAGCCTCATGGTGGCCGAACCGTGGTGCGCAGACGCTGTTCTTCGTGCACGCAAGTTGTCGGGTCTTGCCGTTGGCTTGCACCTGACCCTCGTCGAGGGGAGGGCGGTGTTACCCCGTTCGGCTATCCCAGACCTTGTCGCGTCTGGCCGAAAGCTCCGCAGCGATCTTGCGCGCTACGGCGCAGAGATCTTTTTCCGGCCGGCGGTGAAACGGCAGGTCGCCGCCGAGATCCGGGCGCAGTTCGAGGCGTTCCGCCGGACCGGGCTGCCGCTCGACCACGTGAACGCGCACAAGCACTACCACCTGCATCCGACGATCACCGGACTGGTCCTGGAGATCGGGCGCGAGTTCGGCATGAGGGCTCTGCGGGTGCCCGTGGAGCGTGCCGAGACGCTGGCGCGGTTGGAGCCGGTGTCACGCGGGTTCGAGGCCCGGATCGCGGGCCCCTACGCGAAGCTCTTGCGGAGCCGCGCCCGTCGAGCCGGACTCATTGTTGCCGATCAGGTCTTTGGGCTTGCCTGGTCCGGCGCGATGACCACGTCGCGGGTCGCGGGCCTTATCAACAATCTTCCACCAGGACGGACCGAAATCTATGCGCACCCGGCCGTATCGGGCGGGTTCGAGGGCGCTGCAGCAGGTTACCAGTACGCTGCCGAGCTTGCGGCGCTGGTCGCTCCTGAGGCCATTGATGCAGGCCAGCAAGTGACACTGTCCGGCTACTCGAGTTGGAACTGAGCGCCCATCTTGGCTGGCTCGCTGCGTCGCGACCCTGCTGATCGCTTCAACTGGTCGCATCTTTAAGGGCGACCGACGTCATCATTTCAGCACCCGAGGAATCGACGCTTGGCTCGCGGCGGGGCGGGGCGTGATCACGGCGCGGGACTGCGCCCCGCTGCCGGGTGGCAGAGGAGATGGCACGGTGAGTGGTGCGAATCCGACCAGGCTCGGCCTGCTGCTCGACGAGAGGTACCGAAAAGGGCATAATGCTGTCCGTGACCAATTGGATGCTATATGCGCGGACGTTCCGCGGCCCTCCGGGCGCGAATCTGAAGAATCGGGTAGGGGCATGAAGGTCGTCCTCGCGCAGCCGCGCGGATTTTGCGCAGGCGTCGTCCGGGCAATCGACATCGTCGAGCGCGCGCTGACGAAGTATGGTGCACCCATCTACGTTCGCCACGAGATCGTCCATAATCGCCACGTCGTCGAGACGCTGAAGGCGAAAGGTGCGGTCTTTGTGAAGGAGCTCTCCGAGGTCCCGAGCGGCGCCGTGACTGTCTTCTCCGCGCACGGCGTCGCTCGCTCCGTGCAGAACGAGGCAGAGGAGCGCCAGCTC
>CAXUKK010000421.1:0-2177 GCA_964251455.1 uncultured Enterovirga sp. | reverse complement strand
GGATCGTCGTGAGCAGCATGAGCGCGGCCCCGACCGGGAGGCTCATCGTCACCCAGGAATAGCTGACCCCCGGAATGCCCTGGAAGCTCCTGATGCGGCTGGTCCAGGACAGGTAGCCGCCCCAGATGATCAGGTAGATCAGGAAGGCGCAGATCAGCGCATAGTTGAGCATCCTGAAGGCCGACTGGAGGCGCTCCGGCAGCCGGTCCGTCACGACCTCGATCGCCATCAGGCTGTTCTTGCGCCAGGCGATGTCGGCCGACAGGAAACATGCCCAGGCGAAAAGGCATGTCGCCATGTCGATCGTCCAGTTCAGTGGGACATGCGCCAGCCGCGCGAGACCTCCCACGAAGATCAGGACGACCATCAGGATCAGGAACGTGCCCGCGACGATGGCCTCCGCCTTGTTGAGGCCGGCGATAAGAGGATTCATCCTGGTTTCCGTCGTCGCGAGCACTGTCCTGCGGCTCAGTTCTTGCCGATTTCCTTGTGCACGGCCTGCTTCGTCTCGAGCAGGCCGAGCTTCTCGTAGGCCGCGTTGCCGGCCTGCTGGAAGGCGAGGAGGTCCACGTCCTCCACGATGGTCATCCCGCGAGTCCTGAGCTGCGTCTTCACTGCCGCTTCGGAGGCCAGGATCTTCTCGGACGTCTCCCGGCCGGCCTTCTGGCATTCCTCGACCAGCGCTGTCTGGTACTCGGCCGGCAGGCCATCAAAGAACTTCGAGCCGACGACCTGGAAGTTGATCAGCATGATGTGCTTCGTCTCGTTGGCAAATTTCACCACCTCGTAGAAGCGAGCGCCGGGAATGTTGTTGTAGACGAGCTCGACCCCGTCGATCGCCTGCTGCTGCAGGGCCGGGTACATCTCGCCGAATGCCATTGCGGTCGGCGCCGCGCCGAGCGCGCGGATCGATTCCTGCCAGATCGGCGCGGGCGGCGTGCGGACGCGCATGCCGGCGAGATCTGCAGGCTTCCGGATCGGCTTGTTGGTGAAGAAGTGGCGATAGCCCTGCACCCAGTCGAAGCACACGACCTTCAGGCCGTGTTGCTTCGCGAGCTCGTCTGCGGCCTTCGTGATTGTCGGCGCCTTCCCGAGCTTGTCGACGTCCTCGAGCGAGGTCGCGAAATACGGGCCGTTCATCACGGCGAGGCTCTTCACGTAGTTCCCGAGGCGGGCCGCATCCGTGTTCTGGCCGATCGACGCGCCCTGGCGCATCTGCTCGATGATGTCCTCCTCGACGCCGAGCTGCGCCGAGTGGAAGACCTGGATCTTGAGCCCGCCCTTCGTGCGCTCGTCCACGCGCTTCGCCCAGTCCTGGAAGCCGCGGTGGAACGGCTCGTTCGGGCCGAGCACGTGATTGAGGCGTAGCGTGAAAGTCTTCTGCTGCGCATCGGCCGCCGGGGCGCCGAGAAGCGCGGCGGCGAGTGTCGCGCCGAGAGCGACGGACAGGTGAACGGCTCTTTTCATGGTTCCCTCCCTGATTGTTGGTTCACGTTACAAAGGTCGTCGTCAGCCCGGGCCGACCTGCTGCGGCGGCTCGAAGCCGTGCCGCTCGGCCATGCTGGCGAATGCCGCGAGCGTTGTCGGGTCGATCGGTATGCCGTCCCGTTCGCGGCGTTCCGCTTCCGCCCATTCGCGATCGCCGGGCGCCATGACGGTTCCGCCCTCCGTCGGACGCGAGCCGCGCAGACCCGAGAGGTAGCGCGCCATTCCGGCGCGGAACGCCTCGGGTTCGATAAAGGCGGACGGGTTCAGCGCCATGACGAATGCACCCATCTCGCGCGGCGTCGAGAGGTCGGGCCCGCCCATCGGCAGAATCTCTGGGCTGAGCCGCATGCCGGTCAGCACCGCGCTGAAGATCTCGGCGACGCCAGCAAGCGCCGCGCCCTTGAATCCGAAGGCGGCCCCCAGAGGGGCCAGCATCTCGACGGCGCTCGGCTCGCGCGTCTCGCGCCCGTCTCCGTCCGAGGCGGTTTCCGGCGGCAGCTCGCGTCCGAGCCCGCCATACAGCAGCACGCGGTTATACGGGATTGCGCTCGTCGCCATGTCGAGAAGCCATGGCCGTCCCTCTCCGGTCGGCACCGCGAAGGCGAGCGGATTCGTGCCGTGGAAGCGCTCTGCGCCGTCATGCAGGCGGACGAAGCTGTCCGAGTTGCAGGTCGCAAAACCGATATAGC
>CAXUKK010000420.1:0-2262 GCA_964251455.1 uncultured Enterovirga sp. | reverse complement strand
TGCCGTCTATTATGCCTTCCTGAATCGCCGAAACGCGGCCCGCGCGTCTGTCTATGCCGGGCTTTGTGTCGCCGGGCTCACGCTGATGGTCCTGGTCGGCGTGTTGTTCGTAGACGGGC
Source organism: uncultured Enterovirga sp. (assembly GCA_964251455.1). GTDB lineage: Bacteria > Pseudomonadota > Alphaproteobacteria > Rhizobiales > Beijerinckiaceae > Enterovirga. The sequence continues at coordinate 2,143 of CAXUKK010000420.1, read as the reverse complement.
TCGGGGAGCGCCTGGCGGAACGGTCCACCATCGCAAAGGAATACGACCTCGGCTACGGCGGCCGGTACAGCCGCTACGCGCTGAGCGTTCCCTTCATTCTCGACAACCCGTTCGGGATGGGTCTGCTCGAATGGGATCGCCACTTCGACGAGCCGATCCACAACATCTGGGTCAGTTCCTTCGTGAATTACGGCTGGCTCGCCGGGATCGCGTTCACGCTCCTCATCATGTTCAGCATCGCGATATCGGCCTGGAGCTTCCGCGAAACCCGCAGCGAGGCCCTGCTCGCCATCACGGTGGCATGGATCGCGGTCATATCGTGTGCGTTCCTGCACGAAGCCGAGCGGTGGCGGCACCTCTGGCTGTTCACCGGGCTGGTTTGGGGCGTGAACGCAAAGAACTTCGTTTACGCTGTCCAGCCGATGATCGGGCAGTTGAGAGGGACGGCGCCGTCTTCGGTCCGTCCCAGTGCCGGCATTATCCTGTCGCGTCTAGATCATTGACGCGGCGTTGATCACGCCCGCCGCAAGGGAGGCGGCGCCGAGGAATAATGCAGCGGACATTTCACCCGCGGCGATCCGTTCCGAAAGCCGCGGAACCGCCAGGCGAACGAGCCAGTAGACCAGGACCTGCACTCCGATCGCCACCACGCCCCAAATGAAGCAATCGAGGACGGACTGCGCGCGCGTGATGGCGCTGGAGAGGGGAAGCGCGAAGCCGATCAGAGACAGGCCCAGCGCCAGTGCGGCCGACACGACGTTCTGCCTGATCAGCGCGAACTCGTTATGCGCGGTCGCGAGAGTGTAAACGGCGAAGTACAGGGCGACGAGGCCCAGCGCAGTTCCGAAATAGACCAAGAAGCTCTGCAGACCCACAATCGCCGCGCTCACCTTGCCCCTCCGGCTACGTCATGTCGGAGCTTAGCCGCTCCCACGAGCGAGCGATGTTGCGCAGCTACACCAGCCGCGACTTCTCGAGAGCCGCGCCGATGAAGCTTGTGAAGAGCGGGTGCGGCTCAAGCGGCCGCGATTTGAGCTCCGGATGGAACTGCACACCGATGAACCACGGGTGGTCCTCGAGCTCCACGATCTCCGGCAGCAGCCCGTCGGGAGAAAGGCCGGAGAATACGAGGCCTTTCTCCTCGAGCCGGTCGCGATATTCCATGTTGACCTCGTAGCGGTGGCGGTGCCGCTCCGAGATCTCCGTCGCGCCGTAGATCTGCGCGACCTTGCTGCCCTGCCGGAGCCGCGCCTGATACGCGCCGAGCCGCATCGAACCGCCGAGGTCACCGCTGGCCTGACGCTGCTCGAGCTCGTTGCCGCGCATCCATTCCGTCAGGAGACCGACGACTGGCTCGGGCGTCGGTCCGAACTCCGTCGAGCTCGCATCCGGTACGGCAGCGAGCGAGCGTGTCGCCTCGACCACGGCCATCTGCATGCCGAAACAGATCCCGAAATACGGCACCTTGCGCTCCCGGGCGAAGCGCGCCGCCCTGATCTTGCCCTCGCTCCCGCGAGCCCCGAAGCCACCCGGCACCAGGATGCCACCCACACCCTCCAGGAAGGGAGAAGGATCCTCGCGCTCGAAGATTTCGCTCTCGATCCAATCGAGGTTGACCTTTACGCGATTCGCGATCGCGCCATGGTTGAGCGCCTCGATGAGCGACTTGTAGGCGTCCTTCAGGCCCGTGTACTTGCCGACCACCGCGATGGTCACCTCGCCTTCGGGGTTCTTGACCGTGTTGGCGATGGCGCGCCAGCGGCCGAGCTCCGGGCTCTTCGCGCTGCGGACCCCGAAGATGCGGAGGATTTCGTCGTCGAGCCCGGCCGCATGATAGGCGAGCGGCACGTCGTAGATCGAGGCGACGTCGCGCGCCTCGATGACGGCACTCTCCCGCACGTTGCAGAAGAGGCCCAGCTTGCGCCGCTCCTCGCGCGGGATCTCGCGGTCGCACCGGCACAGCAGCACGTCGGCCTGGATGCCGATGGAGCGTAGCTCGGCGACGGAATGCTGGGTCGGTTTGGTCTTCAGCTCTCCGGCCGACGGAATGTAGGGCAGCAGCGTCAGGTGCAGGTAGAGCGCCTGGCCGCGGTCGAGCTCCTGGCCGAGCTGCCGGATCGCCTCGAAGAAGGGCAATCCCTCG
>CAXUKK010000419.1:0-2276 GCA_964251455.1 uncultured Enterovirga sp. | reverse complement strand
GGCCTTCGATCATCGCCTGCACGCACCAATCCTGCCAGAGGAAGCCGTGCCGCCGACGGGTGCCGAAATCGGAGATCGACAGGTTCGGCAAGGCCTTCAGGCGCTGGATCTTCTCCCAGACCTGGGTCATCGCGCGGGCATACATCACCTGCAGTTCGAACTTGCCCATGCCCTTCGTGACACCGCGGCCGCGAAGCTCGTTGAGGATCGCGAGCGAGGGGATCTCCCACATCGTGGTCTCGATCCAGGGACCATGGAAGGTCAGCTCGTACTGGCCGTCGACGCGCTCCAGCTCGTAATCCGGGTAGCGGAAGGTCTCGAGCCAGGCGAGGAAATCCGGCGAGAACATCTGCCGGCGGCCGTAGAACGTATTACCTCGCAGCCAGGTCGACTCGCCGCGCGACAGCTGAAGCGTGCGGACATGGTCCAGCTGCTCGCGCAGTTCGCCCTGGTCGATGTAGTCGGCAAGCCTGACGCGCTTGGTCCGGTTCTGGATCCCGAACGTCACGGCGACGTCCCGATGGCGACGAAAGATCGTCTGCGCCATCAGGAGCTTGTAGAAATCGGTATCCAGAACCGAGCGGATGATCGGGTCGATCTTCCAGCTGTGATTGTAGACCCGGGCGGCGATGTCAGCCATCGCGAACGCTCCCCACCTGACGCAAGAGGCGGCCCGATGGACCGCCTCCAGTCATCATGCCCGGCCGGGTGGGGCAATGCTACCCAAGGCCGACATCGCCCTCAACCGGGATTATCTCGGCCCGACGCCGTCACGCCGTGAGGCTGACCTTCTTGTTCTCCGCAAGCTCGTTCGGCGACTCGCCGGTCAGCCGCGCTTTCGCATAGCCGTAGAGCTGCATCACGGTCTTGGACGGGCTGTCCCAATACTCGCCCCCGCTCGGGTGGATGCGGAGAAGCGCAATGTCCGGGTCCTCCGGTCCCTTCGGGAACCAGGTCCTGAGACCTTCGGTCCAGAACTCCTTGATCTTGGACTGGTCGCGGATGATCTCGGCCGTACCGGAGACGGAAACGTAATCCTGACTGTCGGGATTGGAGTAGGCGAGGTTCACCTGCGAATCCGTCGACAACTCACGAACTTTGGGCGTCCGCTCCCGTGTGAAAAACCAGAGGTCGCCCGAGTCATCCGCCTTGTGGTTCCACATCGGCCGGCTGTGCAGGGTTCCATCCGGCTCGATCGTGGTCATCATGGCGACCTTGATCTCCTTGATGAGCTCGTAGAGCTTCTTCGCGCCCTCGTGGTGCGTGTGGTCGTGCGCCATTCTCGTCTCCTTCGCTGAAATCGTCCGACCGGCCGGCGTGCGAGAGTGTTCGCCACTTGCCCGGCCAGTCGCGTATCGGTCAGGGAACGGCTAGGCCCTTCGGTTGGTTTCGGACGACCTTCTCACGGCCGTGTGCACGGCCCTTCATCCGCCCAGCCGCATGGCCTAGAGCCGGGTCATCATCGAGAGGACACAACGTGACGGTCTCGCGCGACCAGGTGCTCGGCGCCCTTCAGAATGTCAGCATCGGCGGCGTGCCGCTGCCAGCCTCCGGCCGGCTCACGGAGATCGCCATCGATCCGACCGGCCGCGTATCGTTCGCGATCGCGGTCGTCCCCAGCGAAGCGGCCGCTCTCGAGCCTGTTCGGAACGCCGCCGAGCAGGCCGTCAAGGCATTGCCCGGGGCAGGATCGGTGTTCGTCAGCCTGACGGCCGAGGGACCTGCCGCCAGCGGCGGGCCGGCGCGTGCCGCGCCCTCCCCCGGCCCTCGTGGACCAGCGGCCCCGCCACGTCCGCAGGCCGTTCCCGGCGTGAAGCGAATCGTCGCCGTGGCATCCGGCAAGGGCGGGGTCGGCAAGTCGACCCTGTCCTGCAACCTGGCGCTCGCGCTGCGTCAGCAGGGCCTCTCGGTCGGACTGCTCGATGCCGACATCTACGGCCCTTCCGCACCGAAACTGTTCGGCCTGACGGGCAAGCCGCGGCTCGTCGGCGAACGCATGCTCGAGCCGCTCGACGGCTACGGCGTGAAGGTCATGTCGATCGGCTTCATGGTCGACGAAGGCTCCGCCATGATCTGGCGCGGCCCGATGGTCACGTCCGCCATCCAGCAATTGCTGCGCGAGGTCGCCTGGGGCGAGCTCGACGTCCTGATCGTCGATATGCCGCCCGGCACCGGCGACGCCCAGCTCACGATGGCGCAGTCGACGCCACTGACCGGCGCCGTCATCGTGTCGACACCCCAGGACCTGGCGCTGATCGCCGCCCGGCGCGGCGTCG
>CAXUKK010000418.1:0-2285 GCA_964251455.1 uncultured Enterovirga sp. | reverse complement strand
TGCACGACCGGCCGTGGTTTCGACGCCCGGTCTTCGGCACGGTGCGCTATATGGGCGAGAACTCGCTCCGGAAGTTCGACGCGGACGGCTATGTCCGCAGCGTCGAGGTACTCGTGGCAGCCGAGGCACGTTGAGGCAGGCCGGCACTGCGGGCGCGGCGAGGAAGAGACCATCGATGAGCGACCTGAGAAAGCACTTCATCGCCAAGCCCGGATCGAAGATCGACCTTCGCCGCGTCGACCCGGCGGATACCTCGCTCGTCGGCCACAAGGACGACGCGAAGGCGAAGCTCGAGGAGGACGCCGCCGAGATCGACGCCTTGCAGGACCGGCTCTATGCGCAGGGCAAGCACGCCCTGCTGATCATCCTCCAGGGCATGGATACGAGCGGCAAGGACGGCACGGTGCGCGCCGTGTTCAGCGCGACGAGCCCGCTCGGCGTGTCGGTGACCGCGTTCAATCGGCCGACGCCCGAGGAACTCGCGCATGACTTCCTGTGGCGTATCCACCGCGTCTGCCCGCGCCGGGGCACGATCGGCATCTTCAACCGCTCGCAATACGAGGACGTACTGGTCGGCCGCGTGCGAAAGCTCGCCCCGACCGAAGTGATCGAGCACCGCTACGACCAGATCAACGCCTTCGAGGACATGATCGCGAGCTCGACCAAGGTGCTGAAGTTCATGCTCCACATCTCGAAGGACGAGCAGGCCGAGCGGCTGAACGCGCGGCTGGACGACCCGCGCAAGCACTGGAAGTTCGACCCGGCCGACCTGGAGGACCGAAAGCTCTGGGATGATTACATGCACGCCTACGAGCAGGTGCTTTCGCGCTGCTCGACGACCATCGCGCCCTGGTACGTCATCCCCAGCGACAAGAAATGGGCGCGCAACGTCGCGATCTCCTCGATCGTGCGGCGCACGCTGGAGGAGATGGACCCGCAATTTCCCAAGCCGGACTGGGATCCGGCCGACTTCAAGGTGGTGTGAGCGGCCCTGTAACCGCGCGCTCCGAGAGACCAAGGACAGGCATGACCTACGCGATCATCAGGATCGACGCGAAGCACGAAGGCTGGTCCGACCTCTCCGTCGCGACGGTCAGGACGCCGGGCGGCGAGGAGATCCGGCGCGAGATCGAAGATCACGGCGATGCCGTCGGGATCCTGCCCTACGATCCCGTTCGCCGCGTCGCCACCCTGGCGCGCCAGTTCCGGACACCCGCGCTGCACGCGGCCGGACGTCAGGACCTGCTCGAGGTCCCGGCCGGGCTGCTGGACGGGCCGGACCCCGACGCGGATGCGCGGCGGGAGGCGATGGAGGAGGTCGGCCTGCGCCTGACCGTCCTCGAGAAGGTCTCGACCGTGTGGTCGATGCCCGGCATCTCGACGGAGCGGATGCACCTCTACCTGGCGGCCTACAGTGCGGACGATGCCGAAGGCGAGGGCGGCGGCCTTACCGAGGAGCACGAGGCCATCGTGAAGGTCGAATTGCCGCTGTCGGAGCTCGCCCGCATGGCAGACGATGGGCGGCTCGACGACGTGAAATCGCTGGTGCTCGTGCAGACCCTGCGCCTGCGCCGGCCGGAGCTCTTCGGGAGGTGAGTCGGGCTGCTCCGCAGGCCTGAACGTGGCATATCGGCCACGTCGCCGGTCAAAACGGTGTCAATCCCCAGGCGCTTCTTAGGGATAACGGCAGCGCCGCCCCTTTCCGGCCCGATTTCGTCCTGACGGTCGGGCCAGCACGCATTACGGTGAATGAATGGTTCGTTTCGCCCTCCTCGGCTGCGCTGCGGCCGGGCTCGTCCTCGCTCCTTCGGCCAAAGCCGAGGAATTCGAAGACCTGTCCGCCACCGTCTCCAGCGACGCCAAGCCTGCGATCCCGAGAGTGCGACGCGTCATCCGCAAGGTGGCCGTACTGCCGCCCGTCCGCCCGGCAGACGAGCCGGCGGCCGTCGCGACAGCGGCGGCGGAAACGACGCCGGAGCAGCCGGCAAGCGTCATCGCCGGTTCGGCCGTGCCCGTTCCGTCGCTGTTGCTGGCGCCGCCGCCAGTACTCGCCGTGGAGCCTCCACCGGCCGGCGCGAAAGTCGCCGCCATTACGACACTGCCGCCGCTGCGGCCGTCTTTTCCGACCGTTGTCGCGCCGGCCGATACGCCCCCCGTCGGCGCTGAACAGGCTAGCGCACCCGAGACCGACTTGGCGCTGATCACGCCGCCCCGGCAGGACTTCGCAGAGGTGCCGGCGCCGGCCCTCGTGGGCCAGCCGGCGGCGGCACAGGGACGGCATCAAG
>CAXUKK010000417.1:0-2301 GCA_964251455.1 uncultured Enterovirga sp. | reverse complement strand
ATCTCCGGCCTTGCGGACCAACTGCTCGATCATCCCGTCAAGGTCTCTGTGGCGCCTGTCGCAACCACGGCCGAGCGGGTCGAGCAAAGCGTCATCTTCGTCTCGACGGGCGACAAGCAGGCCCTGCTTCGCTCCGTGCTCGGCGGCGAGGAGGTTGAGCGGGCTCTGGTCTTCACCCGCACGAAGCATGGGGCCGACCGGGTGGTGCGCAACCTTGAGCGCGATGGCATCGATGCCGCGGCGATCCATGGCAACAAGAGCCAGGGCCAGCGCGAGCGTGCACTCGCCGAGTTCAAGGCCGGACGCTCACGCGTGCTGGTCGCCACAGACATCGCGGCACGCGGCATCGACATCGATGCCGTAAGCCACGTCATCAACTTCGACCTGCCGAACGTGCCGGAATCCTACGTTCACCGCATCGGCCGGACTGCCAGAGCCGGAGCGGCGGGCATCGCAATCTCCTTCTGCAACAGCGAAGAGCGCGCCTTCCTCAAGGACATCGAGCGGCTGACCCGGCTGCCGATCCCGGTCGCGAAGTTGCCGGCCGGCTTTGCGCAACTCGCAGCGGCGGCTCCGGCCGACGTGCCGCGCCCGGCGCAGCCGCACCGGCAGCCCCGGCGCCGACCGGAGGGCGGCCGTTCGTCGGCTCCGCAAGGCGAGGCTGGCAGTGGCGGCCGTCAGGCGCAGGGCGGACGTGGTCGCAATGGCGGTGGTGGTGGCGGCGGCGGTCAGGGCCAAGGCAGGCCGGCGGCCGGCAATGGACAGGGTCGCCCGTCCCAGGGCAGCGGGCATTCCGTCCAGCAGGGTCGCCCCGCCAAGCCGGCGCGACCCGATGGGGCGCGGAACGATCGTCGCCCGGAAGAGGGCGGCCAGATCGCATGGCTCGAGCGCGCCCGCTCCGGCCCGCGCACCTGACACCCGCTCACTCCGGCGAAAGCCGGGGTCCAGCGACAGGACGCTCAGTTTCATCCCGGCTTTCTCCGAGATGAATGGTCAGGTCAGTGGTACGGGTCAGCCGCGTCCCGCAGGCCATCGCCCATGAAGCTGAATGCCAGCACGACCACGATGACCGGCACGATCGGGAACAACAGCCAGGGGTGAAGCTGCACGGCCGCGAGGTTCTGTGCCTCGTTCAGCAGCACGCCCCAGCTCGTCACCGGCGGCCTCAGGCCCAGTCCCAGGAACGACAGGGCCGTCTCGCCGAGGATCATCGACGGGATCGACAGGGTCGCGGACGCGATCAGGTGGCTCATGAAGTTCGGGATGAGGTGGCGCGCGATGATGCGCGTGCGCGAGGCACCCATCAGTTCGGCCGCCCGCACGAAATCCTCCTCTCGCAGGGCGAGCAGCTTCGACCGTACCGCGCGTGCGAGCCCCGGCCAGTCCAGCATCCCCAGGATGATCGTGATCCCGAAAAACACGAGGATCGGGCTCCAGTTCGCCGGCAGCGCGGCTGACAGGGCGAGCCAGAGCGGGAGCTCCGGCAGCGAGCGCAGGATCTCGATCATGCGCTGGATGACGTGGTCCACCCAGCCGCCGATATAGCCGGCGATCCCGCCGAAGAAGAGCCCGAGCGTGAACGAGACCGCGATCCCCACGAGCCCGATCGTGAGGGATATCCGGGCGCCGTACAGGATGCGCGAGAACAGGTCGCGTCCGAGCCGGTCCGTGCCGAGCAGGAACATCGAGCCGTTCTCGGGCGGGCAGAGGAGGTGCCCGCTCATCTGCCGCATCCCCCAGAGCTCGTAGTCGTCGCCCTTGCAGAAGAAGCGGATGCGCTGCGGCGTGCTCGTGTCGGTGACGTAGTCGCGCTTGAACGTCTCGAGGTTGAAGGTGAAGCGATACGGGTAGACGAAGGGTCCGACGAACTCGCCCTGGTGGAAGAGGTGGATCCCCTGCGGCGGCGCGTACAGGAAATCGCCGTGCCGCTTCGTCTGGTTGTATGGCGCAATCGTCTCGACGAACGGCACCATCAGGTAGAAGGCGAGGAGCACGAAGGCGGCGACGACGGCCACCCGGTGCCGCTTGAACTTCCACCAGGTCAGCCGCCACGACGAGGCGCGGTAGAAGTCCTCGTTCTCCGCGCCGCCGGGCTCGCTCGCGCCGGGATCGAACGGGCGCGTGTCGACGAAGTGCCGTGGCCGCGGAATCGCTTCGGTGTTCATGCAATCACGCTCCGGCGAAGCCGGGCCGACCGGGGCAGGGCGCCATCACCGCCCACCGAGAGGGATGCGAGGATCAAGCCACGCGGGGATGGGGTCCGGGGGCAGCGTCCCGACCACCGTCAGGGCCGCCACGAAC
>CAXUKK010000416.1:0-2338 GCA_964251455.1 uncultured Enterovirga sp. | reverse complement strand
GCGCGTGCGGAGGGGCGCGTCCGCACCCCAATCGTAGGCTGGATCGACCACGACACAACGCGGCATGAAGGGTGCGCTGTCGTCGGGATTGAAGCTGAGATCGAGTTCCGCTGCATCAGGCAGGTAGCCATAGGTCGCGTCGTCCCATGTGATTGCGCCGCTGAGCAGGCGGGCATGCGGGTCGAGCAGGAGCTTGTTCGGATTGAAACGGTGACCCTTCGCAGGCTCGTACGGCCCATCGACGCGAAACCCGTAGAGCTGCCCGGGCCCGGCCCCGGCGACATGAGTGTGCCAGATGTCTGCCGCGCGCTCCATCGGCATGCGCGCGCGTTCGGTGAGCGCGCCGTCGTCGAAAAGGCAGAGTTCAACAGCTGAGGCGTTGACCGAGAAAAGCGCAAAGTCGACGCCACTCCCGGTCCAAGTGGCCCCGAGCGCCCCGGGCCGGCCCGTCACCGACACAACCCGTCGGTCCGGTCTGCGGCCGTTCCGCTCAGGCGGTGGCGCCTGCGAGATGCCGCGACGCCTCGGCGGCGGCACCGTCCTGCCGAGAGAGCGTGTCGAGGAAGCTGCGCCACCAATCCCCCACGGTGTGTGTCTCGAGATGCCGCATCATGGCATCCCAGCGCTCGCGCCGCTCTTCCAGAGGCATCGCGAACGCGCGCGCGATGCCTGCCGCGGTTCCGACTGCATCGTAGGGATTGACGATGACGGCTCCCTCCAGCTCGAACGCCGCCCCGGCATAACGTGACAAGACGAGCACGCCGGGGTTCTCCGACGATTGCGACGCAACATATTCCTTGGCGACGAGGTTCATGCCGTCCCGCAGAGGCGTGACCAAGCCAACCTGCGCTGCCCGGTAGAGACCCGTCAGGGTGACGTGCGGAATGTTCTGGTTGAGGTAGCGGATCGGCATCCACTCGACATTGCCGTAGGCGCCATTCGCCTCGCCGACACGCGCCGCAACCTCCTGCTGGATATGCTTGTATTCCGGCACGTCGGAGCGCGACTTCGGCGTAACCTGGAGATAGGTCACCCGTCCCCGCACCTCCGGATGCGCGCCGAGATAAGCACAGAAGGACTTGATCCGCTCCTCGATACCTTTTGAGTAATCGAGGCGATCCACTCCGATCACGAGTCGCTGGTTCGCAAGCGTCGCAGTGAAACGCTTCACGGCAGGGGCGTTCTCGGCCTTTGCCGCCGACTCGCGGAAACCCGTCGTGTCGATCCCGATCGGGAACGCGCCCGCCAGAAACCGCCGACCATCCGCTTCGAACCAACCGTCGCCGACCGGCTTCGCCACGCCCTCCTCGGCAAGGCAGCGCCCGAAATTCTCCGCGTCGCGCGGGGTCTGGAACCCCACGACGTCATAGCAAGCCAGGCTGCTCAGTAGCCGCCGATATTCCGGCAATGCACTTGCGATCTCGGGCGCCGGCCATGGGATATGGAGAAAGAACCCGATCCGGCCGCCGAACCCTCGCGCCCGGAGCTCGCTTGCGAGCGGGATGAGGTGGTAATCATGGATCCAGACGAGATCGCCCGGCTCGAGGAGCCGGATCAGCTTGCGCGCGAACAGGCTGTTCACGCGGAAATACGCAGCCGTCTCGCGCTCAGAAAAATGGGCCAGGTCGAGCCGGTAATGGCAGATCGGCCAGAGCGCCCGGTTGGAGAAACCGAGGTAGTACTCGTCGACATCCCGTTTCGTGAGATCCGTGACCGCGAACGTGATCCGGCCGACCTGGTGCTGATCGAGGGCGTCCGAATCGATGGCGGGCTTCGCGTCCCCGGACCAGCCGAACCAGACGCCGCCATGTTCCTTAAGGGCGGCCTCCAGGGCCACCGCAAGTCCGCCCGGTCCACCAGCGCCGCGTCGTCCCGGAACGGGCACGCGATTGGACACCACCACAAGACGGCCGGCGCCGCCGCGGACGGTTCGCTTCGGCTCCGGCGGAGACGCAACCGGCTCGATGCGTGACCTTGCTGCCGGGCGAATGCTCGCACCCGGTCCATCCGTCCGGCCCTTCATCTCAGGACGGCTCCCCCCTGTGTCGCTCGATTCTTCCTGAAACCCGTACGATTTCATCATCATCTCGCCGAGCTTGACCATGCGCATGAAGAACCTGCACGCGCAGGGAGGGGTTCCGGTCGGGCGCTGCCACGCTGTCAGGCTGAGGGAAGCACGTCCTCCACGAAACCGCCAGCTAGCCATCCCTCCAGAACCGTCTGGAACTCGGCCGGCGAGGACAGGCGGTAGCGGGCGAGCGTGTCGCCCGGACCGATCTTGATCGTAACCCCGTCCGCGTCGTTGACCGCTTCGAACCCGTGCTCGTCCGTCTTGTCA
>CAXUKK010000415.1:0-2368 GCA_964251455.1 uncultured Enterovirga sp. | reverse complement strand
GGCCCGAACTGCTCGAGGAGTTCTCCGGCGACGTCGGAAATCGCCGAACGACCGCTCACGACCGCGTCCGGCTCGTACATGACGGGGTCCGGGACGTAGAGGTCTTCGAGCGCGGCAGCTCGCGCCCCGGCGTCGCGCTCGTTGAAGACACGCTGGAGGTTCGACCGAAGCAGGTGATCGAAATCCGGCTGCACGGCGCCGCTACCGTCTGTCATCGAACGCGTTCTCCTAGGTCAGAACTAACCGGGTCGCCCGGGCTCGGCCGTGGCGAGATCGAGAAGGTGCCCGGCGCGATCGCGCTTCGATGCGAGGTAACCGGCATTCTCGGCCGTCGTGCGGGCCGGAGCGCGCTGATGCGCCACGAGCTGGATCCCGCTCTTTTCCAGGGCGGCGATCTTGTCCGGGTTGTTGGTGATGAGACGGACACGGGAGATGCCGAGCTGGCGCAGCATCTCGGCCGCGAAGTCGAAGCGGCGCTGGTCCGGCCCGAAGCCCAGCATCTCGTCGGCGTCGTAGGTATCGTAGCCCTCGCTCTGCAGCTTGTAGGCCCGGATCTTGTTCGCGATGCCGTTCCCGCGCCCCTCCTGGTCGAGATAGAGCAGGACGCCACCGCCATGCTCGGCCATCCACCGCACCGAGAAGCGCAGCTGGTCGCCGCAATCGCATTTCAGGCTGCCGAACAGGTCCCCCGTCAGACAGGCCGAGTGCAGCCGCACCGTCACCGGCTCGGCGAAGTCGGGCCGACCCACGATGACGGCGACCTGGTCGCGCAGGCCCTCGCCGCCGCGAAACACGATGAACTCGGTCTCCGGCGCATCCTCGAGCGGGACAGGCGCCCGGCCGACGATCTTGAGGTCGCGCACCCGGTCGGACCGGTAGCTTTCGATCGCCCCTACCGTGACTCGCAGCACCGTATCGTCGATGGCCGCGCCGTCCGCGAGCGGCATCACGACGGCGGCCGGAAGCGACAGCGCCAGACGGGCGAGTTCGAGCGCCGCCTCGTCGAGCTGCCCCGTCGGCCTGACCGGCCCGTCGACGAGGGCGTCCATGGAGAAGGCCAGCGTCGCGATCCGGCGCGCATCGAGAGTCGGCAGACCGATCCAGCCGTTATGCGCGCGCTCCACGCCGAGGCGTTTCAGGCGGGCGGCCGGCAGCACGAGCCGTCCCTGGCGGACGGAGATCGCATCGAGCCGCTCAGCCTGTCCGCGCTCGAGATCCTCGACGCTCTGAACGAGTGCCGTCTCCGTCTCGCTCTCGAGCAGCACGGGCCGGCCCATGCGCAATTCCGCGATCGCACGCTCGACCGACGTGCGTGCGAGGTCTCCGGCGAGACTCGGGATGGAGGTGTCCCCGTTCATGGCGCGACATATGGCTTGCCGCCTTACGAAGGGCAAACAGCCTCATGCAAAGCCGGCACGGCACGTCTGCAAGCGACGGTGAGCGATCTCTCGCGCGGCCGCGCCGGGCGCCACGCCTCAGGGCATCCCCGCCCCGTTCACGCCGGCCTCGAGCGAGACCGACAGACGGTCGGTCACGGCCCACTCGACTCCGACCCGTGCATCCGGGCGGATCGCGATATCGTCGCGCGAAAAGGCCAGCGCCGACGGGGTCGCGCCGAACCGCAACTTCTCGTGGACGGCGATCGCGCCAACCTTGGTGTAGACGAGCACGTCCGGCGCCACGAGGGTCCCGACCTTGACCTGCAAGGCGCCCGAGAAATCGCGCGTGTAGGCGAAGCCGCCGAAACGGGGCACGGCGCCGCCGCCGATCGCGGCAAGGTAATCGAAGCCGCCGACGACCCCGTAGACGAGATTGCCGTCCTGCCACATGCGCCCGCCCTCGAACCCGATTGTCGGGCCCGCATAGCCGCCGGAGCCACTGGACGAGACGACGGTGAAGCCGGTGGACATGCGGGCATAGGACCCGGCCCAGCGGCTCGTCTCCGCCTCGTTCGGCTTCGGCCATGCGAAGGTCGGCAGCGACGTCAGGCCATCCGCAGGCGAGAGCGCCTGCGCCGCCGCGAGATCGGCCTGGAGGAACAGGCTTCCGAGCAGGAGGCCGGCAAGGCTCCGGCACAGCGAGCGAGGATCTGCAGGGCTGATCATGTCCGGACGATACGCGAAAGCGGGCCTATGGGACAGGCTCCGTCGAGGTCGGGTCGTCCGGTCGCAGCAGCGCGCTCGCCCGGACCTGCGTCGCCTCGCCGAACGGCTCCGGCCGGCGGGTCGCATGGCTCATGGAGACGCAGATCGCCTCCGACGTCGCGGCGAGCCGGCCGTCCTCAGTCTCGATGACCTGGCCGAGGCCGAGCGAGGTGCGGCCGAGATACCGGATCCAGGTCCCGGTGCGGACCCGGCCGGGGTAATGC
>CAXUKK010000414.1:0-2405 GCA_964251455.1 uncultured Enterovirga sp. | reverse complement strand
CGGCCATCCTCGAGCGCGACGATCTCCGTCGGCCCGGTGGTCGTGATCTCGTCGAGCCCGTCGGACCCGTGCACCGCCCAGACCCGATCGCTTCCGAGTTCCTGCAGGGCACGCGTCAGCGGGTCGAGCCACGCGCTCGAGAAGACGCCGAGAACCTGGCGCCGCACGCCGGCGGGATTTGCGAGCGGGCCCAGCAGGTTGAACAGCGTCCGGGTTCCGAGTTCCACGCGCGTCGGCGCGACGTGGCGCATCGAGGCATGGTGCGTCTGCGCGAACATGAAGCAGAGCCCTGCCTCGGCGAGGCAGCGCTCCAGTCCGGGTGCGTCGAGCCCCAACCGGACGCCCAACGCCCCGAGCACATCGGCTGCGCCGGACTTCGATGAGGCGGCCCGATTGCCGTGCTTCGCGACCTTCACGCCGGCACCCGCTACGATGATGGCGGCCAGGGTCGAGATGTTGAAGCTGCCCGAACCGTCGCCGCCGGTACCGACGATGTCGATCGCGTCCGCCGGCGCGCTCACGCGCAGCATGCGGCCGCGCATCGCCTCGACAGCCCCGATGATCTCGCTCTGCGCCTCGCCGCGCACGCGCAGCGCCATGAGGAAGCCGCCCGCCTGCGACGGCGTCACCTCACCCGAGAGCAGCGTCTCGAATGCCTCGCGCGCTTCCTCGCGCGTCAGCGCGGCGCCGGTCGCGACTTTCGCGAGATAGGGCTTGAAGGAGTCCATGCCGCGTCAATGCACGGCGCGGTCAAGCTTGTCACGCTGCGCCGCGTTCCAGGTTCGGGCGAGATCAAGGAAGTTCTGAACGATCAGGCGTCCATGCTCCGACGAGATGCTCTCCGGGTGGAACTGCACGCCATGGATCGGCAGCGACCGGTGCGAGAGTGCCATGATGCACCGATCGGCCGTCTCGGCCGTGATGGCGAGTTCTTCCGGGCAGCTCTCGCGGGCAACCACGAGCGAATGGTAGCGCGTGGCGCGGAACGGGGCGTCGATGCCGCGAAAGAGCGTTTCGCTCGCGTGGCGGATCTCGTCCACCTTGCCGTGCATGGGCGCCGGCGCGCGCACGACTTCGCCGCCGAAGGCTTGGCCGATCGCCTGCAACCCGAGACACACGCCGAGCGTCGGCACCTGCGGCGCGACCTCGCGGATCAAGTCGAGCGAGATGCCGGCCTCGTTCGGCGTGCACGGGCCGGGTGACACCACGATCGCGTCCGGCGCGAAGGTTTGCACCTCCGCCACGCTCACTTCGTCGTTCCGCACCACCTCGATCGAGCCCGCGAGAGGTCCGATGAGGTGCACGAGATTCCAGGTGAAGGAATCGTAGTTGTCGAGGACGAGGACCTTGGGCATCGGCAGGTGATCTGGCTCCTGCCATGTGCCGCCGCACGCATCCTCCGGTCAAGGATGTCCTTCAGCCGGCGCTAACCCGCCGCATGCTACGGGACGGCTATTCCCCATGCGCATTCTCCTCGCCAATACCGGCCATCCGGCCACCATCAAGGGCGGCGCGGAAGCGGCGGTGCTCGATCTCGCCCGCGCGCTGGTCCGCCGCGGCCACGAGGTGGCGCTCGTCGTGCACCATGCCGGGCCGGAGCTCGAGACGAGCGAAGATCATGGCGTCCGTGTTTACGCCCTCCCGAACCGCAACCTTTATTTCGGCTTCGATGGCGAGCGGCATCCTGCCCCGCTCCGTCTTGCGTGGCACACGCTCGACAGCGCCAACCCGTTCATGGCGAAAGCTTTCGGGCGCATCCTCGACCGTGAGAAGCCGGACGTCCTCAACACGCATGTCGTCGCCGGCTTGTCCCAGCTCGTCTGGCGGGAGGCGTCCCGGCGTAGCATCCCGATCATCCATTACCTCCATGAATACGGGACGATGTGCCCGCGCGGCTCGGCCTTTCGCGACGGCCGGCTCTGCGCAACGCCGTGCACGGCCTGCGGCCTGATCACCCGGCCGAGAAAGCGGCTGTCCGGCCTCGTCGATACGGTCATCGGGGTGAGCCGCTTCACGCTCCAGCGGCATCTCGATTGGGGGTTCTTCCCCGGCGCACGGTCGGCCGTGATCCCGAACCTGTTCGACGGCCTTCTCGTACGGGACCGTGCGCCGGCCGGACCCGGCCCGCTGCGGCTCGGCTATTTCGGACGGCTGATCCGCGACAAGGGGGCCCATCTCCTGTTGCAGGCGCTTGCCCGTCTGCCGGCGGATGGCTGGACTCTCGACATCGCCGGCACGGGCGACGAGACCTACATCGCCGAGCTCAAGGCTTCGGCGGGTCCGAATGTCCGGTTCCTTGGCTGGACCGGCGCGGACGCCTTCTTCCCGGCGATCGACATTCTGGGCCTTCCCTCGATCTGGCCCGACCCGCAGCCGCGGGTCACCTTCGAGGCCTTCAGCCACGG
>CAXUKK010000413.1:0-2408 GCA_964251455.1 uncultured Enterovirga sp. | reverse complement strand
GGTCAGGTGATTGCCTGGGCGGCTCCGGCTGGGAAGAGCCAGTCGCTTCCTCGTAGGCCACGGATGCGAAGCCAAGCCGTGAGCGCCTCCCGTGTCGGTTCCGTCAGCTCGAATGGCACAGGCCTGCCTGTCTTCTGCTGGACGATCGTGGTGCGAAGTCGGATCGAGTCGCCGAGATGAATGTCGGATACGCGAAGGCTAACCAAGTCGCAGCCCCGCAGCTTGCTGTCGATCGCGGCATTGAACATCGCAAGGTCGCGAACACGGCCTTCGTGCTGCAATCTGTCCGAATGGCCCAGATATGCTTGGGCTTAAGGGGCGGCTTCGGTCCGATGATCCGGCCGTGATTCCAGGATCCTCGATGGCTCTCGTGATCTGAACGCATGACACTCTCCTAGGTAGGAGAGGTCAGGTTCGGGCTCCACGTGCCGTGGCGCTACTGGCTCGCGCCAGGAGCCGACGTTAACTGCCCGCCCGAGAGCTGACATTCGGGATCTGCGCGCGAGCGTAGACGACGCAGCGCCGTCCCTTCGGCTAACGCAGGGATCGTTGCATCATACGAGCCATGCGCTGTGCGAAGGCGCGAGCGTCGATCGGGAGCTCGCCGTCGAGGATCCTGGCCTCGTCAAACAGCAGGTGCGCAGCGTCCTCTCGAAGCCCTGCTTCGCCGTCGCTTGTGCTGGCCAGCGCGAGGATGAGATCATGGCTCGGGTTGAGCTCCAGAATCGGCTTGGCCGCCGACCCCTGCCCGGACCGCGCCAGGATGCGCTCCAGCTGACGGTCGAGGCCGGTTTGAGGCGCTACCAGGCAAACGGCGCTCTCCGTGAGGCGTTCTGAGGCGCGGACGTCGGATACGTGGTCGCCGAGCGTGGCCTTCACGGCCGTGATGAAAGCCGCGACGCTTTCGCTGACCTTCGTGTCGCCATCGGTCTTCGGCTCGAGCAGCGGAACCAGCGCCAGATCGACCGAGCCTTGCGTGACGGACTTGAAGGGCTTGCCCTCGTAGTCGATCCCGGCCGTGACCCAGAAGCTGTCCACGGGATCGGGCAGGAGCAGCACCTCGATGCCGCGTGCACGGAAGCCTTCGAGCTGCGGCGACGTCTGCAGGCGTTCGAGGTCCGTGCCAGTGGCGTAGTAGATCGCCGTCTGGTTCTCCTTCAGCGAGCCCACGTAGTCCTTGATCGACCGCCATTTGCTGCCGTCGGCAGTCGTCTTGAACCGGGCGAGGTCGAGCAGCTGGCCCCGGCGCTCGAAATCCTCGTACAGGCCTTCCTTCAGGACGGCACCGAACGCGTCCCACACCTGCTCGTAGGCTTCGGCCTTGTCCCGCGCGAGCTTCTCGAGTTCGCCCAGGATGCGGCTGGTCACGCCCTTCTTGATCGCGGCCAGGATCGGGCTTTCCTGGATCATCTCGCGGGACACGTTCAGCGGGAGGTCGGCCGAGTCGACGAGCCCACGCACGAACCGCAAGTACCGGGGCACGATGTCCGCTTCGTCGGTGATCAACACCCGCTTCACGTAGAGCTTCATGCGCCCGGTCCGGTCTGGATCGAGCAGATCGAACGGCTTCGAACCGGGGACAAATGCCAGCAGCGTGTATTCGTGCCGGCCCTCGGCACGGACGTGCAGCGTCAATGCGGGCTCGTCGAACTGGCCCGCGACGCTGCGATAGAAGTCGGTGTATTCCTCGGGCGTGATCTCGCTGCGCGGCTTGGTCCACAGCGCTGCACCGTCTGCCAGTTCCTGCGGCTCGGCTCCGGGTTTCTCGATGATGGCGATCGGCACCGGGACATGGCCCGACTGCGCCCTGACGATCCTCTCGAGCGTGTAGCGCTCGGCGAAAGAGGCTGCGTCCTCCATCAGATGCAGCATGACCCGCGTGCCGCGCGCCGGCCCCTCGGCGGCGTCGACCGACGTGATGGTGTATTCGCCCTTGCCGTCCGAGGACCAGAGGGTCGCGGTCTTGCTGCCTGCCCTGCGGGAGACGACGTCGACCCGATCGGCAACCATAAAGGCCGAGTAGAATCCCACCCCGAACTGGCCAATCAGTTGCGCTCCGTCCGCCCCCTGCGCGTCTCTCACGCGATCCATGAACGCCTTCGTACCCGAGCGGGCGATGGTGCCGAGCGCCTCCACCATCTCGAGCTGGCTCATTCCGATACCGTTGTCCTCGACGCTCAAGCGACGCTGCTCAGTGTCGATGGCGAGCGTGATCCGGGGCTTAGGGTCGTCTCCGAAGAGCGTCGGATCCGAAATTCCCTCGAACCGCAGCTTCTCGCACGCGTCGGCCGCGTTCGAGATCAGCTCGCGGAGGAACACCTCGCGGTCCGAATAGACCGAGTGCACCATCAGGTGCAGCAGCTTACTGACATCGGCTTCGAAGGTGCGGCTTTCGGTCGGGGCGGAAT
>CAXUKK010000412.1:0-2431 GCA_964251455.1 uncultured Enterovirga sp. | reverse complement strand
GCTCTGGGCATCCCGCGTGGTCCGATCGTCCTCGAACCGGTCGGCCGCAACACCGCCGCCGTGGCGCTCGTCGCGAGCCTTCTCGTCGAGAAGCGTGATCCGGAAGGCCTCGTCCTTCTTCTTCCGTCCGATCATCGGGTGAAGGATGCAAAAGCCTTCCAGAATCTGATCGCCGAGGCGGCGCCGGCTGCCCGCGCCGGTTGGATCTGCCTGTTCGGGATCTCGCCCGTCCGCCCGGAAACCGGGTACGGTTATATCGAGATCGGGGAAGAGCAGGTCCCGGAGGAAGGCTCCCCCGTCCGCCGTGTCGCCCGTTTCATCGAGAAGCCGAACGCAGCTGCCGCCGAGCGGCTGCTGGAAGCCGGCAACAATGTGTGGAACTCGGGCATCTTCCTGTTCTCGGCCGCCACCATGTTGAAGGAGGCAGAAGAGCGCCGGCCCGACCTCCTGGCCGGCGCGCGGGAGGCGGTCGCAGGAGCCACGACCGATGCCGATTTCCTTCGCCTTGGCGCCAAAGCCTTCGAGCGTCTCGAATCGATCTCGATCGATTACGCCATCATGGAAAACAGCAGCCGGACGGCGGTTCTGCGTGCGGAAATCGACTGGAGCGACCTCGGTGCCTGGGACGCGATCTACGGCGCGCATGTCCCGGACCGAGACGGGAACGTCCTTCTCGGCCGGGCCGTCGGACACGACACGCGAAACTCGCTCGTGCGCTCGGACCATCATCTCGTGGCCACCGTCGGGGTGGACAACCTCATCGTCGTGGCGACCGACGATGCCGTGCTCGTGGCCGACAAGTCGCAGGCGCAGGGCGTGAAGGCGGCCCTCGACCTGATCCGGGCGAAGGGTTTCGGCGAGGCGTCCGCGCATAGCGAGGTGCACCGGCCCTGGGGCAGCTACCGCTCCGTGATCTCGGGCGAGCGCTTCCAGGTGAAGCTGATCACCGTCAAGCCGGGCGGGCGGCTGTCGCTGCAACTGCACCGCCACAGGGCGGAGCATTGGGTGGTCGTGAAGGGCACGGCGCAGATCACCTGCGGCGAGAAGGTCTTCATGCTCTACGAGAACCAGTCGACCTACATCCCGCAGGGCGAAACGCACCGGCTGGAGAACCCAGGGCACATCCCGCTCGAGATGATCGAGGTGCAGTCCGGCTCCTATCTCGGCGAGGACGACATCGTCCGCGTCGAGGACGTGTACGGCCGGAGCTGAGGCTCAGGCGGCCTTGGCGGGTCGGTGCCGCTCGGCGATGCGCACGACATCGGGCCAGGCCCCCAGAAAAGCCTCTACGCAGGCCCGATCGAACTGCGTGCCGGCGTTCTCGACCAGGCACTCGCGCGCTCTGTCCAGCGGCCAGGCACGCTTGTAGGGGCGGTCGCTCGCGAGGGCGTCGAACACGTCCGCGACGGCGACGATGCGTCCTCCGATCGGGATCTCCTGCCCGGAAAGGCCGCGCGGGTAACCTTTCCCATCCCAGCGTTCGTGGTGCGTCAGGGCGATCTCGGCCGCAAGCTGCACCAGGTCCGACGAACTGCCCTTGAGGATATCGAAGCCGTTCTGCGCGTGAAGCGATATCTCGGCGCGCTCCTCCGGCGTCAGCGGCCCTTCCTTCAGGAGGATCGAATCAGGGACCGATATCTTGCCGATGTCATGCATCGTCGAGGCGAGCGCGAGCTGGCGGCACCAGTCGGGTTCGCAGCCGAGTTGCTCAGCCATGAGCTGCGCATAGCTCGCGACGCGCCAGACATGCTCGCCGGTATCGGTGTCGCGGTACTCGGTCGCTTTCACGAGGCGCGCAACGAGCTCCCGCTCGCGGGCCTCGATGACCGAAACGGCCGCCTCGACCTCGCGGGCGAGCCAGGCAGCCCGATCCACCTGCGCCCGGCGCGCTTCGTTGAGCGCCAGCAGATTGGTCACGCGCGCGCGGATCTCGATCGGGTCGAAGGGCTTGCCGACGAAGTCGGTCGCGCCGGCTTCCAGCGCTTCGCGACGGAGCGCGCGCTGGTCGCTGCTCGTCACCATGATGATGGGCACGTGCTCGAAGCCGGCGATCGCCCTCGCCGCACGGATGACCTCGATCCCGTTCCGCTCGGGCATGTCGTAGTCGGTGATAGCGAGCCCGATCTCGCCGACATGCCCGCCAAGATACGAGAGTGCCTTGTCCGGGGACACGAAAGTGACCGGCTCGCAGTCGGGGAGGCTGCGCAGCGCCTCCGCCATGAGGAGGTTGTTCAGCTCGACGTCGTCAAGGAGGAGGACCTGCATGACAGATCAGCCCTCGCCCCGAGGGCGCCAGTCAGGCGATGCGGCTCGGGCCCGGCCCGGCAAGTTGTAGCAAGCCAGAAACATGGCAGCCTTCTTAAGAACTCCGGGCCCACAATCGGGCCTGACCTTTAAGCAATCGTTCCCGCAAGTAACTTCCTGGGCGCTG
>CAXUKK010000411.1:0-2465 GCA_964251455.1 uncultured Enterovirga sp. | reverse complement strand
GTCCCGGCTGTCCTCGGACAGGCAGAGCAGCACCTGCGCGGTCGCGTGCGCGTCCGGGATCGGCTTCGACGTGAACTGACGCCACTTGTCGTGCGTAAGGAGCATGGTGTGGATGGTCTCGGAGAAGACCATGCAGGCCGCCGTGGCATCGCTGAATTGCGGGTTCTTCGTTGCACCGACCGCCTCATAGAAGGCGACCGAACGCTCGAGATCCGTCACGGGCAAGTTCACGAAAATCAGCTTGGCCATCGGCGCTTCCTCCATCCCCCTCGGGTTTGACGCTGATAGCGACGCTGCTTATGTAACGCAACTATGAAGTTAGAAAAAATAACTGAATCTGGTAGCCGACGGCTTTACGATGATGCCTGCGGGGCCGCGCATGCTCTGGACCTCGTCGGCGAGCGCTGGGCGCTGCTCGTCATGCGCGAGTTGATGCTCGGCCCCAAGCGCTTCAGCGAGTTGCGGTCGGACCTCCCCGGGCTCAGCGCCAACGTGCTGACGCAGCGCCTGGCAAGCCTGGAGGCCTCGGGGATCATCCTGCGCCGCAAGCTGCCGCCGCCGGCCTCGGTGCAGGTCTACGAGCTGACGCCCTGGGGCTACGAGAGCGAGCCGATCTTCCAGGTCCTGGGACGCTGGGCGGCGCGCTCGCCGTCGCACGACCCGAGCCTGCCTCTAAGCGCCACCTCGCTCTTTCTGTCGTTCAGGACGATGTTCGATCCGGCACGGGCACGCGGCTTCGCCGCCCGGATCGGATTCCGCTTCGGCGAAGCGAGCTACCTCGTGCGGGTCGACGAGGATGGCGTCGACGTCGACCGCGGCGCGACCGAGGAAGCGGGCGTCGTGATCACGGGCACTCCGCCGGGCGTCGCTGGCGCGGTCTATGGAGGCGTCCCGCTGGATGCGCTGATCGGGAGTGGAGCTCTCTCAGTCGAGGGGAACCGCCACGTGTTCGAGCGCTTCACGACGCTGTTTCCGTTGCCGCCGAAGGTGGGCAGCGACGGATAGGTGGACAATCGCCCAGACTAGCTCCACCTTCAATGGATGGAGGTCCGTATGGAGTACCGCGAGATCATCACCATCGAGCCTGGGAAGCGAGGCGGACGGCCCTGCGTTCGGTCGACCCGAATTGCGGTGGCCGACGTGCTCGGCTGGTTAGCGAACGGAGTGACGGAGCAGGATATCCTCGCCGACTTTCCCGAGTTGACCGCCGCCGATATTCGCGCAGTGCTTGCCTATGCGGCTGATCGTGAACGACGGGTGCTGACCGCAGCCGAATGAGGCTGTTGCTCGACCAGAACCTCAGCTTCAAGCTCTGCGCTCGGTTGACGGATCTCTTCCCCCAATCGAGCCAGGCCCGGCTACTCGGCCTGTCAGAAGCATCCGATGCAGAGCTCTGGGATCGCGCGCGGGTTCGTGGATACGTCTTGGTCACGCACGACGCGGACTTCGCCGAGATGGCGGCCCTGAAAGGCCCGCCACCGAAGGTCATCTGGCTCCGGTGCGGCAACCAGAACACAGACCGCGTTGAACGACTGTTGCGGGAAGCACACGAAACGATCGAGGCATTCGGCCGCGATACGGAAGCGGCCTGCCTGGAATTGTACTAGGCGCTACACCGCCCCCGTAAACGTTTCGCCGGCTTCCGTCTTGCGGCGGAGGAGGTCGGACGGCTTGAACTCGGGGCCGAGTTCGCGCTCCCATTGCTCCATCCGGGCGAGGACGTTCCGGAGCCCGACGGTGTCGGCATAGAACATCGGCCCGCCGCGATAGACCGGCCAGCCATAGCCGTTGATCCAGACCATATCGATGTCGGAGGCCCGGATGGCCTTGCCTTCCTCGAGGATCTTCGCACCCTCGTTGATCATCGGATAGATCAGCCGCTCGAGGATCTCGGCATCGCCGATCGATCGCCGCGAGATGCCTTTCGCCTTCGAGTGCTCGAGCACCATCTGCTCGACGACAGGCGACGGCGTCGCCTTTCGGCTCGCGTCGTAATCATAGAACCCGGCGCCGGTCTTCTGCCCGCGCCTGTCCATCTCGCAGAGCTTCTCCCGCAGCGTCTCACCCTTCGAGGTGTCGCGCGACCAGCCGATGTCCAGGCCCGCGAGATCGCTCATGGCGAAGGGACCCATCGGCAGGCCGAAATCGTAGAGGACGCGGTCGACATCCCAGGGCATCGCACCCTCTTCGACCAGCCGGTTCGCCTCACGCTGGCGCTCGGCCAGCATGCGGTTGCCGACGAAGCCGTGGCAGACGCCGACGAGCACGCCGATCTTGCCGATCTTCGGCGCGAGCTTGACGGCCGTCGCGACGACCTCCTTCGAAGCCTTCTCGGCGCGCACGACCTCCAGCAGCTTCATGACGTTCGCCGGCGAGAAGAAGTGCATGCCGATGACGCTTTCGGGCCGGCTCGTGACCGCCCCGATCGCGTCGACGTCGAGGTACGAGGTGTTCGAGGCGAGGAT
>CAXUKK010000410.1:0-2473 GCA_964251455.1 uncultured Enterovirga sp. | reverse complement strand
AGCCTGGCGCCCGGCGTCCGGCTCACGACGGCCTTTCTTGCGCTCACACTGGCGGCTCCGGCCAGCGCCCGGCCGTGGTCGGCGATCTGCTCGAACCTCTCCGGCGTGCGGGTGGAGGGTTCGGGGACTGAGCCGGCCTTCACCGACGATGCCGTGAAGGGCGCCACATGGTCGTACAGCTGGGACATGGCGTCGAAGAAGGCGACGCTGACCCTTCCGGCCTCCCACGCGTCCGATGGTAAAGCCCACAAGCAAGACGGGGTCGTGAGCACACACCGGGGCGGATTCTTCACCATCGTGAGTTCGCTTCCTGGCGCCGTGTGGACGCATGCCATCTATCCCGAGACAGGACAGGTCCTGGCGTCCCAGAGCACGACGAGGAACGGCACACAGCTCTCCGGACGCATGCTGGCCGGTACCTGCAAGATCACCCGTTGATCGGAGTGCCGCCCGTCATGACCCGAGGATCCGCTGCGCTCTGACCTTTGACGTGGGACGTTGGGGCAGCAGAACCGCTTCGCTTCTCGGGCCGAAACGACACTCTGACGATGTATACCGGATCGTGGACATCACGACGTCTGGCGGCTAGCCTCGGGGAGTCAAAACGAACAAACAAATCAGCTTGAGGAAGCGCCTATGTCATCGCTGAATCGTCGTACCCTCATCGCTGGGACGACCGCCCTGGCTGCGGTCCCGCTGGTGCGCCCGGCCCGAGCTCAGACACCCACCATCAAGCTCGGCGTGCTGAATGACCAGTCGGGGGTCTACAGCGATGACACCGGAGCGACCTCCGTGGCATGCGTCCGGCAAGCGGTCGAGGATTTCAAGGCTGACGGCTTCAAGGTCGAGGTGATCTTCGCCGATCACCAGAACAAGCCTGATATCGGGTCGAACATTGTTCGGCAGTGGCTCGACCGCGAGGGCGTGGACGCTATCGTCGACGTACCGACGAGCTCCGTCGCGCTCGCCGTCAACCAGATCTGCCGCGAGAAGAACAAGGTGCACCTGAATTCCGGTGCCGCCACGACGGACCTGACTGGAACGCAATGCACTCCCAACACGGTGCAATGGACCTACGACACCTACATGCTCTCGAAGAGCACGGGTGGCGCGGTGGTGAAGTCGGGTGGCGACAGCTGGTACTTCATCACGGCGGACTACGCCTTCGGCCAGCAGCTCCAGCGCGACACCGCAAGGGTCGTCCAGGCCTCGGGCGGAAAGGTGCTCGGCAGCAGCACCTACCCGTTCCCTGGCACCAGCGATTTCTCGTCGTTCCTGCTTCAGGCGCAGGCCTCCGGCGCGAAGGTGCTGGGCCTCGCCAATTCCGGTGCGGATACGATCAACTGCATCAAGCAGGCGAACGAATTCGGCCTCACAAAGACGATGAAGATCGCCGCACTGCTATTCTACAACAGCAATGTCCATGCGCTCGGGCAGGAGATGTCTCGCGGCATGGTCATGACCGAGAGCTTCTACTGGGATCTGAACGATCGAACTCGTGCTTTCACAAAGCGTCTTCTCGCCCAGAAGCCGAAGCAGTACCCCAACATGGTCCAGGCCGGTTGCTACGGCGTGACGTTGCACTACCTGAAGGCCGTCGCAAGCCTCGGCGCCGCGGCCGCGAAAGCCGATGGGCGTGCGGCGGTCTCGCGCATGAAGGAACTGCCGACCGACGATGACGCTTTCGGCGCGGGACGCATCCGGATCGATGGCCGCAAGCTCCACCCATCATACCTGTTCGAGGCCAAAGCGCCGGGCCAGAACAAGGGCGAGTGGGACCTTCTCAATCTCGTCGCGACGACGCCTCCGGAGGAAGCCTTCCGGCCAGAGAACGAAGGCGGTTGCTCGCTCGTGAAGTAAGCGATCTCAGGCCGATCAGAGCTGCGACGGCAGCCCTGATCGGGTCTCGCTTGCGTTGGACCGCTAGGCGCCGAGTTCGTTCTTGGTGAAACGGCCGGCCTTCATGATCACCGGCAGGTGCGCGCCTTGGCCAGTCAGCAGCGAAAGATCGGCGATCAGGTCGGCATGGGCCCCGGCCGCAAGCGTGCCGATCTTGCCCTCCTGGCGCAGGAGGGCTGCTGCATTCGCGGTCGTCGAGCGGATGACCTCAATCGCCGGCAGCACGCGGCCGCGGATCACGAATTCCTCGGATTGATGCCGGTGCATGGCGCCGAGAAGATCGGTGCCGTACGCCATGGTGGTCCCGGCTGCCTGCATGATCTCGAGCGACTCGATGCCCTTCAGCCGGACGTCGTCGATCTTGGCCACCGAGTCGGGAGGAAAGCCGAGCGAGGCGCCCTCGTTCTTCAGCGCCTCGTAGGTGACGAGCGTCGGGCAGGCGATCGCGCCCTTCTCCTTCATGAAGCGCGCCGTCTCCGGCGTGATCAGGTTCGCGTGCTCGACCGAGCGCACGCCGGCCTCGACCGCCCGCCGGATCGCCTCGTCCGTATAAAGATGCGCGGCGACATAGGTC
>CAXUKK010000409.1:1969-2479 GCA_964251455.1 uncultured Enterovirga sp. | reverse complement strand
GGGTCGATCTCGTTCGCCGCGTGCGCGAGACCGGAGTCACGGTGCTGATGGTCGAGCACGTCATGGAAGTTGTCATGCCGCTCGTCGACCGCGCCTTCGTGCTGCATCTCGGGCGCGAGCTCGCACACGGCAAACCGGCCGATGTGGTGCGCGACGAGGGCGTGCTCTCGGCCTATCTCGGGGACCGGCACCGTGCTGCTTGAAGTCTCGGAGCTCACGACCGCCTATCGCGGCCTGATCGCGATCTCGGAGGTGTCGCTCGGGGTCGCCGAGGGCGAGATCGTGGTCGTCGCTGGCGCGAATGGCGCCGGCAAGTCGACCCTCCTGAAATCCATCGCCGGAATGGAGAAGCCCCGCTCGGGCCAGATCAGCTTCGGCGGAGCCCGCATCGAAGGCCAGCCCGGCCACCTCATCACGGCAAGCGGCCTCGCCTACGTGCCGGAGAACCGGCGGCTCTTTCCGCGCCTGTCGGTTGAGGACAACCTTCGCCTCGGCAGCTATCTCCACCGG
>CAXUKK010000409.1:0-1959 GCA_964251455.1 uncultured Enterovirga sp. | reverse complement strand
GAGCAAGGCGGATCGCACCGCACCGTTGGACCAGGTCTTCTCGCTGTTCCCGCGCCTGAAGGAGCGGCTGCCGCAGCGGGCCGAGACGCTGTCCGGCGGCGAGCAGCAGATGCTGGCGATCGGCCGGGCCCTGATGACCCGACCGCGCCTTCTCATGCTCGACGAGCCCTCGCAGGGCATCATGCCGAAGCTCGTGGACGAGATCTTCCAGGCCGTCCTGACGATCCGGAAGGCCGGCGTGACGGTCCTCCTCGTCGAGCAGCGGCTCGCCGAGAGCCTCGAGATCGCCGACCGCGCCTATGTGCTCCAGACCGGCCGCGTGGTCCTGTCCGGGACGGCAGCCGAGGTCCGCGACAACCCCGAGATCCGCAGGGTCTATCTCGGCATATGACAGACCGGGGCGGGCGCGTTCGCATCGCCGTCGATATCGGCGGCACCTTCACGGATCTGCAGGTCGTGGCGGGCGGCCAGGTCTTCGCCCTGAAGACGCCGACGACGCCGGCCGATCCGTCCGACGGCCTGTTCACGGGCATGCGCGAGGCCGCCCGCCGCTTCGGCTTCGACCTTGCCGATGCAGACCTGCTGATGCACGGCACGACGATCGCCACGAATGCGGTACTCGAACGCAAGCTGCCATCGGGCGCCCTCATCACGACGGCGGGTTTCGAGGACGTGCTCGAGATCGGCCGGCACTTCCGTCGCGACGTCTACGGGCTGAAACCCGAGATCTCGCCCGTCCTGATCCCGCGCGACCGCCGGCTCGGGATCGCCGAGCGCATCCGCGGCAACGGCACGGTCGAGCTCGCGCTCGAGGACGCGGCCATCGATGCGGTCACGGCGAAGCTCGAGAGCCTCAACGTCGAATGCGCGGCGATCTGCCTCCTGAACGCCTTCGTGAACCCCGCGCACGAGGAGCGGCTGCGCGACGCGCTCGCCCGGCGCCTGCCCGATCTGCTCGTCTCCATCTCGTCCGAGGTCAGCCCCGAGATCCGGGAATTCGAGCGCACCTCGACGACCGTCCTGAACACCCTGCTGATGCCGGTCGTCCAGCGCTACACGCGCCGGCTGACCGAGCGGCTCGCGTCCGAGGGCGTTGGCCTGCGCATCTTCCTTGTCCAGTCGAATGGCGGCGTGTGCAGCCTGGACCTCGCGGGCGCGCAGCCGGCGCGGCTCCTCCTATCCGGCCCGAGCGGCGGAGCGCTCGCAGCGCAGCGGATCGCGGCCGAGACCGGGTTCCCGAACCTCGTCGCCGTCGACATGGGCGGCACCAGCTTCGACGTCTCGGTCGTCCAGGACGGCCGCTCGACGATGGTGATGCAGGGCGAGGTGGATCGGCTACCCGTCCGCCTGCCCATGATCGAGATCCGCACGATCGGGGCCGGAGGCGGCTCCATCGCGCATGTGGCCGCGGGCGGGCGGCTCGATGTCGGCCCGGAGAGCGCGGGCGCCATGCCAGGCCCGGTCTGCTACGGCCGCGGCGGCACGGAACCCACCGTCACGGACGCGAACCTGGTTCTCGGCCGGCTGGATCCGGCTTCCTTCCTCGGCGGCGAGATGAGCCTCGACGTGGCGGGCGCACACGGCGCGGTCGCCCGACGGATCGCCGATCCGCTCGGCGTTCCGGTCGAGGAAGCCGCCGAGGGCGTGCTCGCCGTCGCGAACGCGAAGCTCGCGGCCGCGACCCGGCTCAGCCTGTTCGAGAGAGGCCTCGATCCGCGCGACTTCGCCCTCCTGTCCTTCGGGGGCGCGGGCGGCCTCCATGCGGTCGAGGTCGCCGAAGCGGTCGGCATCCGCCGCGTGATCTTCCCCCGAAACCCGAGCACGTTGTCGGCCTGGGGCATTCTCCATTCGGACATCGTCCAGGATTTCGCGCGGTCCCGAGTGCTGCGGCTGCACGGGCCGGAGTTGCCGGCGGTCGACGGCCTGATCGAGGAGCTTCGCGCTGGGGCAGAGCGCTTC
>CAXUKK010000408.1:0-2491 GCA_964251455.1 uncultured Enterovirga sp. | reverse complement strand
GTCGCTGACGACAGTCGCCATGCTGAGCCTCGTCGAGAAGAGGCTGCGCGCGCACCTTGCTCCCTGACGAGCTGCCCTATTCGGCAGCCAGGAGAGGAGCCATCCGCCCGCTCAGAGGCGCCGGCCGGTCGGTTGCGACAGGCTCCGTCCTGAACGACAGGATGTCCGCCTTGGCCTCGTCCAGCTCCTCGGCAGCGCGACGGCCACTGAAGACGGCCTGCACGATCGTGGCCGGTGCGATGCAGTCGCCGATGCGTGCGAGCGTCTTCAGCGCGGGCGCCTCGCCTGCCTCCCGACGCTGTCTCAGCTCGTCGAAAAGGCCACGGTTGGGGAGCCGCGCGGTCACGAGCACGACGTGGTCGGCCGCGACCGTCTGAGTCCGGCCTGTGAAGACGCAGGAAAGGTCGGCCTCACCTGCGCGGATCCCGACGAGGTTGTGGTTGGCCACGATCTCGATGCCGGATTCGAGGATCCGACGCTGGATCTTCTCCTGCTCAAGCGTGTTCACGGTCCAGGCCGAGACGAGTGCTGCCGGCGTCACGATCGTGACCGCATGCCCGCGCTTACGCAGGGTCTCGGCGATGACGCCGCCCATGTAGTAGTCGTCGTCATCGAAGATGAGGACCGAGCCTTCCAGCTCCCGCCCGTTCATCACGTCGTCCGGCGTCAGGATCGAGGCGTCGAGGCTTGCGGGGATCGGCTTGTGGTTTCGGCGTCCGAAGCCATCCCGCCGCCACGTCGCTCCGGTGGCGATCAGGACGTTCGGGACCTCCATGGCGAGGACGTCGTCGACGCTCATCGGGCTTTCCCGATAGACCGTCACGTTCTGCATCTGGTCGAGCTGGCCGGTGCGCCAATCGCGCACGCGTATCCACTCGCCGAGCCCATAGAGCTGGGCCTCCCGGGCGACCCGCCCGCCGAGGCCGCGACCGGCCTCTGCGAGATGGACCTCGTATCCGCGCCGCCCGAGCGCCTGCGCGGCTTCAAGCCCGGACGGGCCTGCGCCGACGATCAGAACGGCACCCGAGCGGCCTGCGGGCCGATAGCGCTCCGGATGCCAGCCGCGCTTGTACTCCTCGCCGATGGTCGGATTCTGCGTGCAGTTGATCGGGGCGCCGAGACTGTAGGTCGACACGCAGATGTTGCAGCCGATGCACTCCCGGATGTCCTCCAGCCGGCCTTCATCGACCTTCTTGGGCAGGAACGGGTCTGCAATCGAGGGTCGCGCTGCACCGATGATGTCGAGGATGCCGCGTCGAAGCTGGCTTAGCATCGTGTCGGGCGACGTGAAGCGGCCCGTTCCGATGACTGGCTTTGTGGTGACCTGCTTCACATAGCGCGCATAGGGCTCCTGATAG
This sequence comes from uncultured Enterovirga sp., assembly GCA_964251455.1. Taxonomy (GTDB): domain Bacteria; phylum Pseudomonadota; class Alphaproteobacteria; order Rhizobiales; family Beijerinckiaceae; genus Enterovirga. Next base: position 1,133 of record CAXUKK010000408.1, on the reverse strand, counting down.
CCCTCCTGCTTGAAGCGCGAGGTCTCGCTATCGTTGCTCCACCCGGAAACCTTGACGTCCCAGGCATCCGGCAATTCGGCGAGCATCGCGACGATGTCCCGACCCTCGTCCTCTGCGCAGATCCCGTCCGGTCCTGACATCTCGTCGACCGTAAGCCGTACCACCACGGCGCACGTGTCTCCGATCGCGTCCTTGGTATCCTCGATGACCTCGCGGAGCAGCCGCGTCCGGTTCTCCAGTGAGCCGCCATACTCGTCCGTCCGATGATTGCGGCGGCGAGACAGAAAGTACTGGAGGAGTTCGAGATCGTCGGCCGCGTACACATAGACGATGTCGAAGCCGACCTCGCGCGCCCGCAGGGCGGCTCGGCGATGCCATCGGCGGTATTCGCGGATGTCGTCCTTGTCCATCGCGCGCGCTTGCACGGGATCGCGGCGCGACGGGATGTCGATGGGCGAGAGAATGTGCTCGCGCGTGTAGCGGTTCGCGACCGCGAAACCGCCATGGGCGAGCTCCGCTCCAGCGAGGGCCCCATGCTCGTGCACGGCCTCCGTCAAGAGCCGCAACGAGCGCTCGTCATCCGCGTCCCAGAGCTTCACCTGCGGATAGGGCGTCGAATCAGACGACGGATGGATCGACAGAATTTCGGTGCAAACGGCGGCCCATCCGCCTTCCGCCTTCACGCCTCGCATCGCAGCGTGGCTGTAGGGCAGGTCCGACCCCAGACCGTTGCAGTGAGGCACTTGGTAGAATCGGTTCTTGAGCGTGTGCGGGCCGAAGCGCAGTGGCTCGAACAGCGGGTCGTAGCGGGGGTCGCGGGCCATGATGATCCCTTCAGGCACTTCGTTGTGCGAGATGACGCCAGATCTGCTGGGCCGTGACGGGCGCCTGGAGCTCGGGATGCCCACCCACGGCATTGCCGATCGCGTTCACGACCGCCGCCATCGACGCGCAGGCGCCGGCCTCGCCGGCTCCCCGGACGCCGAGATCTGAGCCGCTGGCAGGCGTCTGGAGCATTCGGCCGGCAAAGGCCGGCAAGTCCGATGCACGTGGCAACTGATAGTCGAGGAATGTCACGCTGACCGGCTGCGCGCCGTCAGCATCGTACCGGAAGGCCTCATGAAGGGCCTGGC
>CAXUKK010000407.1:0-2501 GCA_964251455.1 uncultured Enterovirga sp. | reverse complement strand
CCCAGCCAGGCCGCTATCGGAGCGAGTAGCGCCAGAAGCGACACGGCAGCCCAGCCTGCTCCGCCACTGAGGCCAAGGCTGAGCAGGATCATGACGGCGGGGTAGATGGTCACCCCGCCGAATTTCCAGTCCAGCCGCCATATCCGGACCGTCATGCCCGTGAGGAACGTGTAGCCCAGCCCGACGAACAACATCAGGATCGCCAACGGCAGCGGTCGGGAGAAGTCGCGCTTGACGATGTCGTCCCAACGCAGGACCTCGAACGTCGTCGTCGTGCGCCACGCGTCGCCGGCGACCCCGACCGTCCACCGGAGCCCCCACGGCTCGGCCAGCTTCTCGACCGGCGAGATCGTCCGCTCGGTCAGCCCGAACCGCTTGGCGTAGCGAATGAGCTCGCGGACGAACAGCATCCTGTAGCGGGTCTCGGCTTCCGGATCGTATCCCGGAACGTAGATGACATGCCGGGTCTGGACAGGCGCATGAGGCCCCGCGAGGCGACGGGCCGGCGGCGTGTAGGAGACCGATTTCACCATGCCCTGCTCGTCCGAACGGGCCGGCGCTCCGTTCTGTCCACATCAACCTGGCCACCGCGACGGGGGCCCCGACGGGACGCGACTTGCCTTTTTCCTGTTATCCAGTAAACCCCGACCCTCTCCCGCGTACCTGTGGCTCACCTCACCATGCCCTCAGATTGTGAGGGCGTGCAGGATCGGGATTGCGTTTGAGCATCTTCGTGCCGGACAGTCTCGTATCCGGTCTTTAGGGGGTGCTTCGTTCAGAGTTGTGCGGTTTTCCTGTCACATCCTGTGACTGCAGTGCGTAGTTCCGGCGTGGGCGTTGAAGCAGCTACCCGGGACGTCTAAGGCACGCATTGCGCTTTCAGAATAGATCTAAGCGGAGTCCGATTAGTGCAAAGGACGGAGCATCGCCAGGACGTCGTCATTGTAGGCAGGTCTTGCCGGCTCCCGGGCGCTTCGACTGTTGATCAGCTTTGGACGAATCTGGTCGAGGGCCGCTGTTCGGTCACGCAGGTCCCGGACGACCGCTGGTCGAAACAGAAGCATGGGCATCCGCGTCCGAAAGAGGCCGGAAAAGCCTATACCTGGGCAGCCGGCGTCCTTGACGACATCTGGAGCTTCGATCCGTCCGTTTTCGGGATCTCGCCGCGGGAAGCCGAGCAGATGGACCCGCAACAGCGGCTCCTCCTCGAGCTGACCTGGGAAGCGATCGAGGATGCGGGCATGCCCCGCTCCAAGCTTGCCGGACGGGACGTCGGCGTCTTCGTCGGCGCCTCGTCGCCGGAATACACCATCATCCGCAACACCGACATGGCGGGCGGCGACGCCTACACGGCGACCGGTGGCGCGATCTCCATCATCTCGAACCGCATCTCGCATGCGTTCGACTTCCAGGGCCCGAGCTTCACGGTCGACACAGCCTGCTCGTCGTCGCTCGTCGCGCTGCACCAGGCCATGGATGCTCTCGGCAGCGGGCGCATCGACACGGCGATCGTCGCCGGCATCAACCTCCTGATGAGCCCGTTCGGGTTCATCGTGTTCTCGCAGGCCTCGATGCTCTCCCCGACCGGGCAGTGCCAGACCTTCGACGCGAAGGCGAACGGCTATGTCCGGGCCGAGGGCGCCGTGGTCCTCGTCCTGCAGACGGCCGAGCGCGCCCAGCGCGACGAGAGCCGGATGTATGCTCGGATCGCGAACACGGGCGTGAACTCCGACGGCCGGACGAACGGCATCGCGCTGCCGTCGCGCTTCTCCCAGGGCAAGCTGCTGCGCCATCTCTACGGCGAAGCGGGCATCAGCCCGGCCCAGATGGCCTTCGTCGAGGCGCACGGAACCGGCACCCGCGTCGGCGATCCGATCGAGGCGTTCACGATCGGCGAGGTTTTGGGCAAGGGCCGCCCTGCCCCGCTCCCGGTCGGCTCGATCAAGACCAATATTGGCCATCTCGAGCCTGCCTCAGGCCTCGCCGGCATGCTCAAGGCGATGCTCGCGCTGGAGCACGACCTCCTGCCGCCTTCGATCAACTACAGCGAGCCAAACCCGGAGATCCCGTTCGAGGAGCTGAACCTGACCGTCTGCACGGAGCCGACCCGGCTCAAGCGGACGGACGAGCCGCGCTTCGCCGGGATCAACTCCTTCGGCTTCGGCGGCACGAACGCGCACGCGATCATCACGGATCCGCCCCGTGCTTCGGGCCGGGCGAAGCGGTATACTGGCGGTTCTGATCGGTTCGCGATCACGGGAGCGAGCCGGGCAGCGGTTCTCGACCTGGCGCGCGACTACTCGGCTCTCGTCGCATCCTCGTCGCTGGACGCCGTGCAGGAGATCGCAGCCGCGGCCGTGCATCGCCGCGAGTTGATGTCCGAGCGCATGGTCGTCGATTGGCGCTCGCCGCGGGACCTCGCCCGCAAGCTCGAGCGCCTCGCCGATAAGGAAGAGGACGTCCAGGGCACGACCTGGGGCAGCGTCACCGAGAATGACGGC
>CAXUKK010000406.1:0-2536 GCA_964251455.1 uncultured Enterovirga sp. | reverse complement strand
GTTCCGGGCCATCGTTCTTGACCGAGCTCACCTGTTGAGACACCGGCCACATCGTCATGAGATCGGCAGGACAGGGCTTCATCAAGTCCGCCGGGTCTTCGTCCGCCATCCAGCGTTCGCGGTCGGCTTCCGGAATGATGACCGGCATTCGGTCGTGCAACTCGCCGATAAGCCTACTGGCTTCCGTGGTGACGATCGGTGTGAGGCGGACGATCTCGGCGGCGAGGCCCGTCAGCGCCTACCGTCGCGGCCGGTGTGGCTCCAGCGAACAACCGCCGTCAGCATCCCGGCATGGTCTGGTTCTCACACTTCGCGAGCGGGGTAAGAACGGCGCCGGATCGACGAGAGCTGTATCGGCGACGGTTTCGTTGTAGGCTGTGCCCGACGTCTCCACGCCCCAACCGCTCTTCGCAGATCCCGAAATCGTTATGTGCGCTTGCCTCAGGGTTCAGATCCGTTGACAGCCCCGCCACCGTTGCCGGTCGCCACCGACCGCACGCGACCCTCCTTCAGCGCGACCGTACCCGGTGATGAGAGCGGCAGCTGTGCAGGGCGTTCGCCAGCCTGGGGCAGCCCGGAAGCAGAAGCCGCACTGGCGCAGTGGCTGGTGGAGTTCGCTCTGGGCAGCGATGACGAAGCCAAGTTGCTCGAGGGGTTTGCAGACCGGCTCGACCAAACCTGCGTGCCCGTTTTTCGCGTTTCTACGGGCGCTGAAGCGCTCCACCCGACCTTCGACGCGCGGGGTGTTCGCTGGCGACGTGGTATGGGCATCGAGCGGGAGGAAATCCTGCACGACCGCCAAGAGGTCGATGACGATGAGGAGTGGCTGAAAAGCCCCTTCCGAGAGCTCGTCGACAGCAATGCGGAGACCATGCGTCGGCGCGTCGGCGACAGCTATGTCGTTGGCGAATTTGGTTTGCTGGACAGGCTGGTCCAGCAGCAGGGGATGACGGATTATTTCGCCCTCGCGGTCGCCTACGGCGCCGGTTCGACTTTGGGCTCTATCCCGGGCCTCCTGATCTCCTATCAGACAGACCAGCCGGGCGGCTTCTTGGATGCCGACCTCAGCTTGTTGCGCCGCACGACCGCACCGTTTGCGCTCGCCTACAAATCAATCGCAAGCGTCCATACGGGGCGCTCTCTGCTGGCAACCTATCTGGGATTGGATCCCTCAAAGCGGGTCCTGAACGGGGCGGTCGTTCGGGGGCGGGCGGAGCCGGTCGAAGCCGTCATCTGGTACAGCGACCTGCAAGGCTTCACCAGGATCGCCGATTTCGCGCCGCAGGAGCAATTGCTCCCGCTGCTGAACGATTATGCGGATTGCATCGTCAGTACGTTGATTCAGCAGCGCGGGGAGGTGCTGAAGTTCATGGGCGATGGCATCCTGGCCATGTTCCCGATCGAGGACGGCGTCTACGCGAGAGCGCTCGACGCGGCCGAAGAGGTGTTGAAAAAGGTCGCCGCTCTCGGGAGAGAGAGGGAGGCTATCGGCCTGCCATGGACCAGCATTCATCTCGCTCTCCACGTTGGGGAGGTGCTTTACGGCAATGTCGGCTCACGGGAACGGCTCGACTTCACGGTCGTGGGTTCTGCGGTCAACGAAACCGCTCGCATCGAAGCAATGTGCCGATCGCTGGATCAGGACCTGCTGGCGTCGAGTGCCTTCGCGAAGGCGCTCGGGCCGGCCAACGGACGCTTGGTCTCGGTCGGCCGGTACGCACTACGCGGCGTTCGGCGACCGGAAGAGCTGTTCACGATCGATGTCGATGCCCGTCATCCCGGGTAGCACTCGGAACTCTTCCCAGCTGTCAATCGCCGCAGGGCCGAGCACGAGCCGAGGCTCGCGGGACAACCTAGGCAGACGACATGAGGCGGAACGGGACCGGAACAGAGCGTGGATCGGGTGGGCGTCTTGGCTGTAGCGGTCTCCCGCTACCATCGATCACTTTCCAAGAGTGCCGTCCAGCTCGATGCCTTCGCCCAGCAGGCCGTTGAGGCGCCCGACGATCGCGGCGGCCCTCTCACTCCAATCGCCACCACGGCCGACAGAATCCGTTCCGACGAGATCCCGAAGCGCTGAGAGGCTTCGGGATCTGCGCTTACCGATCCTGGGGAGACGTGCGCGCGCGCTCGGGGAACGTCATCCAGTTGTCCTTAGGAGCGAGCCTAGCGCGGCAGCAGACGCGTGACTTCGGCCGACATCTCCTTGAGGGCCTGCTCCGGGGTCGCCTTCTGCTCGACGATGGTGGCGATGTTGTCCACCATGGTCTGGGTGACCTTGACGCCGTTGGTGCCCGGGAAGGCGTACCACGGCACCATCAGGTTCATCTGCTCGACGCCGGGACGGAAGAGCGGGTTCTTCTTGTAGAAGCCTTTCAGGTAGCGCTCATCGCGCGGCGCAAGATCGTTCGTCGGCACGTAGCCCGTACCCGGCGCCACGACGGTCTGACCAAAGGGACCAGCCGCGAACTTGATGAACTCGTAGGCCGCCTGCTGCTTCTTGGGATCCTTGGTGAACATCACGGCGGCGTTGCCG
>CAXUKK010000405.1:0-2547 GCA_964251455.1 uncultured Enterovirga sp. | reverse complement strand
CGGTGTGCCGGTGATCGGCTCGCGCGCGGGCGGCATTCCCGAGGAGATCGACGAAGGCGAGACGGGATGGCTGTTCGACGCGGGCTCGGCAGAGGACCTGTCCCGGGTGCTCGCCGCCCGCCTGCGCGACCGCGCCGACCTGACCATTCAGCCTGCCGCCTTCCGACGCCGCCTCGCTCTCCTGGATCCGCAGGCCGTGATCGAGCAGTACGAGGAGGCTTTCCGGAGTTCGGTCGATCGCCGAGCGGGTAGCGGTGAGCCCCTCGCTTAGGCGGTTCGGCCAGGCGCCCTGGACGTCAGCCTTCAGCGACCTCATTTGCTCCATCAACAAGCATCGTGATAGGCGGCGCAGCTCAGCCCTTCACCAAGATTCCACGCCCTGAGGAGCCTTCTTTGATCACGCCCGCCTTCGCGCAAGGAATTCCGGGGCTGCCCGCGATGGACACGCTCGTCCAGTTCGTGCCGTTCGTCCTCATCTTCGTCATCATGTGGTTCCTCATCATCCGGCCGCAGCAGCGCCGGGCGAAGCAGCACGCGGACATGATCAAGGCCGTGCGCCGCGGCGATACTGTCGTCACCACGGGCGGCATCGTCGGGCGGGTTACGCGCGTGACCGACGACCCCGAGATCGAGGTCGAGATCGCGGACGGGGTGCGCGTGAAGCTCGTACGCACCATGATCGCGGAAGTCCGCACCAAGGGCGAGCCGGTCAAAGCCTGACCGGGACTCGAGAGGGAATTCGGCGACCACGCCATGCTTCGGTACTCGAGAACAAAGACGCTTCTCACGCTCGGCGTGATCCTCATCGGCCTCCTGCTCGCTGTCCCGAGCATGATGTCGAAGGAGCAGCGCGACGCGTTCCGCGCGGCAGTGCCGTCCTGGATCCCCTCCTGGCTCATCCCGCAGCGCGCGATCGTGCTCGGGCTCGACCTCCAGGGCGGCTCGCACATCCTGCTCGAGGTGGACCAGGGCGACCTTATCCGGACGCAGATCGTTGCGTTGCGGGATGACGTTCGCCGGGTCCTGCGCGAGACGGGCGTCGCTCCCGAGGGCGGCATTCAGACGACGCCGCGCGGGGTGCAGTTGCGGGTCTCGGACGCATCTTCGCGGGCACGCCTCATGCCGAAGCTGCGCGAGCGCTCCCAGCCGATCACCAACGCGATCCTTGGCCAGACCGGGGCCCGCTCGATTGAGGTGAACGAGAACGAGAGCGGTCTCGTCCAGCTGACCCTCTCCGACCAGGGCATACAGGACCGCGTTCGTCGTGCGGTCGACCAGTCGATCGAAGTCGTCCGCCGGCGCGTCGACCAGCTCGGAACCACGGGACCCTCAATCCAGCGTCAGGGCGCCGACCGTATCCTTGTCCAGGTTCCAGGCCTGCAGGATCCGACGCGCCTCGAGGAGATCCTGGGCCGAACGGCGAAGCTCGAGTTCCGGCTGCTCGGCGAAACCGGCTCGACGGACACGGAGCTGATGCCGTCCAAGGATGCCGCGGGACAGCGCGTCCCGGTCGAACGCCGGGTCATCCTTTCCGGCGAGGACCTGACGGACGCGACACCCGGCTTCGACTCGCGCACCAACGAGCCGATCGTGAATTTCCGCTTCAACCTGCGCGGAGCGTCCCGCTTCGGCGAGGCGACCACCCAGAATGTCGGGCGTCCGCTGGCGATCGTCCTCGATAACGAGGTGATCTCGTCGCCACGCATCCTGCAGCCGATCACGGGCGGGTCCGGCCAGATCTCCGGCCGCTTCACGGTGCAGCAGGCCAACGACCTCTCCGTTCTGCTCCGCTCGGGCGCGCTGCCGGCCAAGCTGAGCATCGTCGAGCGCCGCACCATCGGGCCCGGTCTCGGACAGGATTCGATTGAGGCGGGCAAGATGGCCACCTACATCGCGACCCTGTTCGTCGTGATCTACATGTTCGCGACCTACGGCGTGTTCGGGTTCATCGCCAACATCGCGCTCCTGGTGCATGTCGGGCTGATCTTCGGCCTCATGTCGATCCTCGAGGCCACGCTGACCCTTCCGGGCATCGCCGGCATCGTGCTGACGATCGGCACGGCGGTCGATTCGAACGTCCTGATCTACGAGCGCATCCGTGAGGAGGCGAAGGCCGGCCGTTCCGTGGTTTCCGCCATTCAGGCCGGGTTCGACCGCGCCTTCGCGACCATCATCGATTCGAATTCGACGATGGCCATCGCGGCACTCATATTGTTCTTCCTCGGTTCGGGGCCGGTGCGCGGCTTCGCGGTGGTGTTCATCCTGGGCATCCTGACGACCGTGATCACGGCCGTGACCCTGACCCGCATGATGATCGCGCTCTGGTACGCATACGCTCGCCCCAAAGCGATCCCCTTCTAGGACCTCAGACCCGTGCGCCTGCTCCGCCTCTGGCCGGAAGAGACCCGCTTCGACTTCATGCGGCTCCGGCATTTCTCGTTCCCGCTTTCGGCGGCGATCTCGATCGCGATCGTCGCGATCTTCCTGAGCATCGGCCTCAACTACGGCATCGACTTCACGGGTGGCACGCTGATCGAGCTGCGCGCC
>CAXUKK010000404.1:0-2551 GCA_964251455.1 uncultured Enterovirga sp. | reverse complement strand
CGGCGCGGTAGACGTAGGTGTTGGCGTCGAAGCTGCCGGGCCCGAACCAGCTCCAATGCGCCTGCGACCGCCCATGGAACGGCAGGGCGTTGGCCTGCCCTGTCCAGATCCGGGCGAGAACGGGGTCCCTGAACGTGGCGACTGCCGGGAGCGGCTCCTGAGGCCCCGACGGGTTGTTCGCTTCCGGGGTCACGAGCGCCGGATGCGCGAGCACGCGGTCGCGTCCAGCAAGGATGAAGGGGACGCGATCGGCATCCTTCGACATCTCGGCAAGGGGCCGGGACAGCTCAGCCACAGATACGATTGCGACGAGCAGGCCCCTGTCCTCGTCGCCCGGACCTCTCAGTGGAACGCGCGCCGCCAGTATCGGCTGGCGGAGAGCGACGCTCCAGAGCGGCCCGACCCAGCGCAGGCCCGGATCGGTCCGGTTCTCTGCGATGCTCCGTTGTACCGCGGGGAGCGTGGCGGCCGTATCGTCGAAGCTCGCATGATCCGCGCGTTCGTGGCGTCGCACGGTTCCGTCAGGGCGAACGAAAGCGACAGCGTTGACTTGCGGGACAGCCGCGAGAGACCCCGCCAGGTAGGGCAGGAGAGCGGCCTCGTCGCCTGCCTTGAGAGTTCCCCGGCGGACTGCTTCCGCCGCGTAGGCGAGTTGGTCCCGCACCGGCTCGAGATGGCCTGCCAGCTTGTCAACCAAGATGTCGAGAACGAGTTCGCTGCGCTCGCCCAAGAGGCGGTTCGTGTTGTCCCGCGCCCCGAGGAAGCCGAGCAGGACGACCGGGACCACGGTCGCGAGAACGAGCCCCGCGAGGATCAGGGGCAACAGCCAGGCGATCGGCGTGCCGCGTTCCCCCGTTTCGGCCGGCCGGATTTGCGCGGGTCGATCCGGGGAAGACCGAGAGATGCCTTTCACGCCAGCTCGGGCAATCTTTGAAGGAGCTTATCATGCGTGATCGGGAATTCGCGTACGCGGATGCCGGTGGCATTGAACACGGCGTTCGCGACCGCGGCGCCCGTGCCGCACACGCCAAGCTCGCCGACGCCCTTGATACCGAGCGGGTTGGCCTTCTCGTCGAAGTCGTCCAGGAGCATCGCCTCGATGGCCGGTACGTCAGCATGCACGGGGAGAACGTACTCGGCGAGGTCGCCGTTGACCACGTTGCCGTAGCGCGAATCCACGTGCGCGGCCTCGTGCAAGGCCGAACTGACCCCCCAGATCATGCCGCCGATCAGCTGCGAGCGGGCTGTCCTCGGGTTGATGATGCGCCCGGCCGCAAACACGCCGAGCATCCGGCGCAACCGCACCTCGCCCGTGACCGCGTTGACCGCGACTTCGGCGAAGCTCGCCCCATATGTGTGCTGCGAGAAGGCCCTGAAGCTCGGCTCATTCGCCATCGAAACCATCGAGCCCTCGCCCTCGATCCCGTCCGGGAAGCGCCGCGCGACTTCGGCCGCGAGCTCGCGTGAGCCGCCGGCCAGATTGGAGGGTCCGAGCACCTTCACCTTCAGGTCCTCGCAGGCGCGGTGGACGGCGTTGCTGGTGTTGGATGCGCCGTAAGAGCCACCGGAACCAGGGCTCAACGGCAGATCGGACCGCGCGAGCTCGACGTTTACCTGTGCTGCAGGAACGCCCAGCGCCTCGGCGGCCACCTGGGCAAGGATCGTGTAGGTTCCGGTCCCGATATCCGTCATGTCGGAGCGCACGATCACGCGCCCGTCCGCCTCCATGCGGACCGTGGCACGCGTGGCGCCCTGGAAGTGCATGCGGATCGCGGCCGCCATCCCGATCCCGATCAAGTCCTCGCCCTCGCGGCGCGATGCGGGCCTTGACGCGCGCTCTGCCCAACCGAACCGGGCAGCGCCCTCCCGCATGCACTCGACGAGGCGGCGTCCGTTGAACGGTACGTTCTTCTCGGGATCAAGCGCGGGCTCGTTCCGTACCCGCAGCTCGATTGGGTCGAGCCCTAGATCGTGCGCAAGTTCGTCCATACACGACTCGATCGCGAGCAGGCCGGGCAGCTCACCCGGGCCGCGCACCGGCTCGCCGAAGCCGACGTCGAGATTGGCCACACGATGCCGCGTCAGGCGGTTCGGCGCCGCGTAGAGCGAGCGGATGACGGTCGCGGTCTGCTCGACGAAGAGCTCGCGCTCCGTTCCCTGCATGGTGACGTCGTGGCCGACGCCGGTGAGGCGCCCGTCGCGGGTCGCGGCAAGGCGCACCCGCTGGATCGTCTCAGGGCGGCGGCCGGCGATCGCGAAAACCTGCCGGCGCGTGTGCGCGACCTTGACCGGCCGGCGCAACTCCCGCGCGGCGAGCGCCGCAAATGTAGCCTCTTCATTGATGCGGAGCTTGGACCCGAAGCCACCACCGACAAAGGCCGCATCGACGTGCACCCGCTCGGGTGCGATCTGCAGGGTCCGGGCCAGCGCGAGACGCGCGCTGCCGACGATCTGCAACGAGGCACGGACGTGCAAGTCGCCGCCGGTCCAATGCGCCAGGCAGGCTTGGGGCTCCATGGGCTGGGCGAAGTGGGCGGGGGTCGTGTAGATC
>CAXUKK010000403.1:0-2569 GCA_964251455.1 uncultured Enterovirga sp. | reverse complement strand
CGCGACCTCGTTCGGCTTCATGAACGCGGCCGTCCGGGCGGCCCGGGCGCTTCCCAACGTGTGGTTCGAGCACGCGACCGGCTACCAGCGCGCCGCCAATCTCGCCACTTACAACGCTCGCTTCTATGAGGGCCGGGCCGTGTGCGGGACGATCGCGGGTCATCTCTCGAAGACTGGCACGGCCGGCTACATCGCATCCTTTCCGATCCCCGAGGTCGTGATGGGTATCTCGGCCTTCACTCTCGCGGCGCAGAAGGTGAACCCGAACTTCAAGACCAAGGTCGTGTGGGCCTCCACCTGGTACGACCCCGCCAAGGAGGCCGACGCCGCCAAGGCCCTGATGGACCAGGGTTGCGACATCCTCACCCAGCACACCGATTCCCCGGCGCCGCTCCAGGCGGCCGAGGCCCGCGGCGTGATGGGCTTCGGTCAGGCCTCCGACATGCGGAGCTACGCGCCGAAGGCGCAGCTCACCTCCATCCTGGACGACTGGACGCCCTATTATCTCCGCCGCGTCAGGGCGGCGCTCGATGGAAGCTGGAAGACCGGCGACACCTGGGACGGCCTGAAACAGGGCGCCGTGCGCATCGCTCCCTATGGCGACGCCGTGCCAGAGAATGTCCGAAAGGAAGCGGACAGCGTGAAGGACCAGATCATCGCCGGCACTCTCCACCCGCTGACCGGGCCGATCACGGACCAGAAAGGCGATGTGCGCGTGCCCGAGGGCAAGTCGATGACCGACGAGCAGCTTTCCAAGATGGACTGGTACCCGGCCGGCGTGCAGAGCTGAGGCGCCTGTCTGCTGCCGCGGGCGTCTTACGGCAAGTTGAGACGCCCCCGTTGCTCGGGGGTTAACTGGGCAACGGCCCATTAACCCTTCATTAACGATAATCCACAAAGGTCAGGCTTAATCGGCTTGAAAGGATTCGTTATGCGCTCCGAATCGACTGCTCGGCAGCAGGACAGACAGGATGAACTCGGGGACCTTGCCCGGCAGATCGCCTCGCAGCTGAAGAACGATCCGAACCGGCCCGAGAACGTGCTTCGCCCGAACTTCCCGCGCCTTCCTGCGCCCCGCCCCGATCAGGTCGCCGCGATCAACGCGATCATGAAGGCGAGCGAGTCGATGACGACCCGCAAGGAGCTGGTGCAGATCACCGAGCGGCGGGCTCAGGAAGCGGAAGACAGGGTCGAGGCGCTGAAGCGCCACCTGATCGAGACCGAGGACCGGCTGACCGCGACGCTCGACCAGCTCGACCGCGAGCGCAAGCGGAACGAGGAGCTCGAGCGCCGCTCGGCCGAGATGCTCGACCGGACGCAGGCCATGATCACGGATGCGAGCGAGCGGCTGCAATCATCAGAGAAGCGGGCTTCACTGGCCGAGGAATACCTGGTCACGCTGCAGACGATGATCCGCGAGCGCCTGGACGCCTGATCGCCTCTTCGCCGAGACCCTCGCGCGTCAGTGCGAGGGTTTCGCCGCCTCGAACGCGGCGAGTTGCTCGGGACGCGCTTCCGCCTGATGGCGCGCTTTCCACTCGTCGTACGGCATGCCGTAGACGTGGGTGCGCATCTCCTCCTTCGTGAGATCGAGCCCGCGCTCGTCGGACGCGTCCTTCAGCCAGTTCGACAGACAGTTGCGGCAGAACCCGGCGAGGTTCATGAGGTCGAGATTCTGCACGTCCGTGCGGGACCGCAGATGCGACACGAGCCGGCGGAACGCCGCCGCCTCGAGTTCCGTCCGGGTCGTCTCGTCAAGCTCCATCATGACCACCATCCTCGGTTTCGGCCCGTCCGGTCGCGGCTTGTTCGCCAATCGCCACCGGATCGCCCCAATCGGCGGGTGAGCATCGCGGCTCCCGACCAACCGATTTCCCACGTCATATGGCATCAGCCCCGCGATCCCGCATCCTGCCTTTTGTGCGCGCCGTCCTCCCCGGCCTCTTGGGGCTGGTCGCGCTCGGGATGTGCGTCGCGCCGGCCCGGGCCGACCTGCGCCTCTGCAACACGACGGACAGCCGCGTCGGCATCTCGCTCGGCTACCGGGACGGCAGCGGCTGGATCACGGAGGGCTGGTGGAATCTCGCGGCCCGCGGCTGCGAGACGCTTCTCCGCGGCGAACTGGCCGCGCGCTTCTTCTACATCTACGCCGTCGACTACGACCGCGGCGGCGACTGGAGCGGGCGCTCGCTGATGTGCACGCGGGACCGCGAGTTCACGATCCGAGGCGTGGAGGATTGCCTTGCGCGCGGGTTCGACCGGTCGGGCTTCTTCGAGATCGATACTGGCGAGCAGAAAAGCTGGACCGTGCAACTGACTGATCCCGGTCGCGCCGCTCCGTCGCCGCCGCCCGGGACGGTCCCGCCGGCACGCTAGGACCGGCTTTCGGCAATACGGCAAGATTGTCCGGTGCCGCCCCGTCCGCACGCAACCGCTTCTGCCGGCTCGCGTTGTCGCAGACGCAACGGAGTTTTCGCCATGCTGCGCTCCTTCATCGCCGGCCTTGCGCTCGCTGGCGTGCTGTCGGTGTCTCCCGCTCTCGCGCAGGCACCGGCGACCCCCTCGGGCC
>CAXUKK010000402.1:1747-2573 GCA_964251455.1 uncultured Enterovirga sp. | reverse complement strand
AGCGACCAGGAGATGGTCGAGAACTGGCTGTCGAAGATGCACCAGAACGCGCTCGCCGACAGCACCGTCGGCACCACGAACGGGATCAGCACGATCGAGCGCACCAGCGACTTGAACGGGATGTGCTTGTTGAGCAGCAGGGCGAGATAGAGCCCGATGGCAAACTTCACCACCGACGCGACCGCCGTGTAGAGGATCGTGTTGAATACGGAGAGCCAGAAGACCGTGTCGTCCCACAGCCAGATGTAGTTCTCCAGGCCGACAAAATTGCCGGGCCGGCCGATGCGGGTGTCCGTGAAGGAGAGCCAGATCCCCTTCACGAGCGGGAAGGCGAGGAACAGGCCGAGGATCAGCGCGGTCGGCATCATGAACCAGACCGCAAGCCAGGCCTTGCTGACCGACAGTCGCTGCCACGCGGATACGGATGAATGCCGCGGCGCGGGGCCGGTCGGCATCTTCAGAGCTACGTTCGCCATCAGGTACGGTCCTCGGCCGTCAGGTCCCGGATCGCTCCGGGACCGGACGGTTCATGGCTGCTCAGCGATAGATGCGCCGGGCCTGGCGTTCGGCCCCCGCGATCGCCGTCTTCAGGTCCTGCCGGCCCGTGACGTAGTTGGCGAACATGTCGACCACGATGAAGTCGGCGACCGCGGCTGCCGCCTTCTCGCCGAGCGTCCCCTGGCCTGCAGGCGTCATGGTGCGCTTGGAGACATCGCGATAGGGCGTCGTCTTCGGATCCGCCGTCCAGACGGGGTTCTTGTCGTATTCGAGCAGGAAGTGGGACAGGTAGCCCTGTGCCGCCTCGATCCACGGATTGATCTGCGGG
>CAXUKK010000402.1:0-1737 GCA_964251455.1 uncultured Enterovirga sp. | reverse complement strand
GATGAACGCCTTGCAGGTGTTCGGCGCCTTCGTGAAGTTGAAGGTGAGGATCGGGAAGGACAGGTGCAGTTCGGTCGGCTTACCCACCGGCCCGATCGGCATGTAGGCGTGGTTCATGTCGGCCGCGATCTGCGGGCTCTCGCGCTTTGCCGTGACGTAGATCGAGATGCCGTTGTTGGTGCAGTAGAGGTCGCCGGACAGGAAGGCCTTGTTGTTCGACGAATCGTTCCAGGACGCCGTGCCCGGGATGAATGTCTCGTAGAGCGCCTTGCCGTATTCCATCGCCTTCGCGGTCTCGGGCGAGTTGATGACGACCTTGTCGCTTGAATCGACGAGGTTGCCGCCATGGCTCCAGAGCAGCCAATGCATCCAGCCATTCGCGTCGCCGGAGGCATGGCCGAAGGCCATCCCGGTCGGCGTCTTATTGGCGGCCATCGCCTTGCAATATTCCAGGAAGGACGCGGTATCCTTCGGAAACTCCTTGAAGCCGGCCTTCTCGGAGGCAGCGATGCGGTAGTTGATCAAGGCGCCGGTCGTCGCGATCGGGACGCAGATCCACTTGCTGCCGACCTTGCCGTATTTCTGCGCCGAGTCCGTCCAGCCGCCATGCGCCTTTCCGAGGTAATCGGCGACGTCGCTGACATCGAGGCACTTCTCGGGGAAAAGGTGCGGGAGCGAGTACAGGCCCCACACCATGTCGAGGCCCTGCCCCGTATTGGCGACGACGGAGGCCTTCGGCTGGATGTCGTCGTAGGACTCGTTCGTGATGTTGATCTTCACGCCGTTCGCCTGCTCGAACGCGGCGACGAGCTTCATGAACTGCGCGTCCTCGGCCTCGACGAAGCGCTTCCAGCGCAGAAGATTGACCGTGGAGCCCGGCTCCGGCTTCCAGGGCGACGTCTGCGCCCAGGCCTTGGCGTAGTCGAGGAGGCCGGTTCCGGCCGCGAGGCCGAGGGTGGCGCCACCCTTGAGGATTGAACGGCGGTCCAGTGTCATCGTGTTTCTCTCCCGATCAGCATGATTGAGGGGCTTTTGCCCCGTTGTTCCCGGCCCGCTCGGAGCCGGTTTGCAGCCGCAACCTAGTGTGCGAGGCGGTTTCCGCTCTCGCGATCGAAGACGTGCAGGAGATCGACTTCCGGGCGGATGCGGATCGTCTCGCCAGGCTTCGGCAACACGCGCTCGCGGAACAGGCAGGTCATATCCTGCCCGCCCGCTCTCACGGCCAGGAGGGTCTCCGAGCCGGTCGGCTCGACCACGACCACCTCGACCGGAACGCCGTCGTCGGCCACCCGGAAGTGCTCCGGCCTGATGCCGAGCGTCACGGGCTTCCCGTCCGAAGCCGGCGGCGCGCTGCTGCCGAGCGGGATCTCGATCCCGTTGTCGCCCACGAAGGCCGCGTGCCCGTTCGTCGTGATGCGGCCCTGCAGGAAATTCATGGAGGGCGAGCCGATGAAGCCGGCGACGAAGATGTTCTGCGGCCGGTCGTAGAGTTCGAGCGGCGATCCGATCTGCTCGACGATGCCGTCATGCATCACGACGATCCGGTCGGCCATGGTCATGGCCTCGATCTGGTCGTGCGTGACGTACACCGTGGTCGTCCGTAGGCGCTGGTGCAGTTCCTTGATCTCGGTCCGCATGGCGACGCGCAGCTTCGCGTCGAGGTTCGAGAGCGGCTCGTCGAAGAGGAAGACCTGCGGATCGCGCACGATGGCGCGCCCCATGGCGACGCGCTGGCGC
>CAXUKK010000401.1:0-2590 GCA_964251455.1 uncultured Enterovirga sp. | reverse complement strand
TCACACCAGCCGTCTGCGTGTCGAACCCGGGCGGGGAGTTGATGCCCGTGTACTGGCCCGCACCCTCGCCATAAGCACCCTGCAACCAGATCTGATCGCCGGGAGCAAGCTGCGGGATGTTGAGCTTCAGACCACCCTGGATGGCGAAGCCGTATTCTGACTGAGGAACCGAAGCCGCGAAGCCGCCGAAGCCAGCCACCGCTGCGCCGGTCGGGATCGCAACGACGCCGCCGGTAGAGTTGCCCGTGCGGAGCTCGTGAACGGCGCCCGAGATCTGGGCAGCACCCCATGCACCGTCGTAGCGCAGCGCGCCGACGAAGTCGGGCATGTTGTTGCGCTGGACTGTGTCGATCGCGACCGCCGTGCCAGCAACCGGACCGTTCACGAACGTGCGACCTGCTGCACCGGTGCCGAAGTTGATACCGGTCTGCGAGGCGAACCCGCCGCCAGCGCCACCGAAGCCAACCACGCCCGTGATCGTCTGAGCATAGACCGGAGCGCGACGGTAGGTCGGATCTTCCATCGAGATCGTGGCCGTGAAGCCGCCGCCGAAGGTTGCCGTGTAGGCCAACAGGTTGGTGTTGGTGTCGGAGACCTGCGAGGAGCCGATCATCTCGAGATCGTGGGCGTAGAAGTCGTACATCGACTGAGCACGACCGGCCGTGAGACCAGCGAACTGGACGAAGGCCTTGTCGACGTCGACGAACTTCTGGATCTGGGTCTGCGTGTCGGCGCCAGTGCCGAAGAACGCATTCGCGAAGCGCTCCTGCGAGCCCGACTTCAGGTAGCCGCCCGTGCGGGAAGCGATCTCGAAGCGAACGAAGGCGCGCAGCGTGCCATACGGGGTGGACGTACGGGAATCGATGTTGAGACGGCCGAGACCGCGGTAGCCCGAGACGCTCGAGTTACGCGAGTTCTGCTCGGTGAACTGATATTCGAAGCGAGCGCGACCGCCGACCCGAAGGCAGGTGTCGGTGCCAGGAATGTAAAAGAAACCTGCGCCGTGCGCGGTGCAGACGCGAACGTATTCAACCGGTGCCGCCTTCCGCATGGGAAGATCAGCTGCCTGTGCCCCGGCTACCGCGCAGATACCTGCTGCAGACCCGAGGAGAAGGCTCTTAACGAGCTTCATTCTGCTCTCCAAAGTTAGATCCTCGGGGTTTGGCCGCTTGCCTCGGCCCCGAGAGGGACCTTGAACTCGCTTCCCGTATCCCCACTGACCTGACTGCTATCGCGGAACCCGCATCCAGCTCTGTCAGGTCACGGTCGGGTTTGCCCCCTGCCGCAAAGTCACCATGATCGAGCCGGTCCGGGGCAGCAACAGGCCTGAGGGCAATCCGGCGGGAACTCAGGGCCTTTGAAAACCGATGTTGCAGAATCGCAACTAACCGGGGGGCGGGTGCCGGCTGGAATCGCGCCAAGTTCGGCCAAAGCTTAAGGAAAAGTGACCGTATTTGCCGCCGTGAATGGCTTCAGGCGTGTTTCAGCCCAGTGTGACCTCGATCAGGAACGGCCCCGGCCGGCTGATTCCGGCGTTGAAGGCCGTCACGAAGGAATCAAGGTCCTCGACCCGGCGTGCCTCGACCCCGAATCCCCGTGCGAGGCTGACCCAATCGATCGCAGGCCGATCGAGGGACAGCATGTCGAGCGCCTTGCGGCCCGGGTTCGCGCCGACATTCGCGAGTTCCGCCTTCAGGATGGCGTAGGAGCGGTTGGCCCAGATCAGCGTCAGGACATCCAGGTTCTCGCGTGCTTGGGTCCACAGCGCCTGAGCCGTGTAGAGACCGCTCCCGTCGGCCTGAAGGTTGATGACCTTGCGATCCGGGCAGGCAATGGCCGCGCCGGTGGCCATTGGAATGCCCAACCCGATCGAGCCGCCGGAGAGCTGCAGCCAATCGTGCGGCGCCGCGAAGCGCGTTGCCGGGAAGAAGTTGCGTCCGGTGGTGACAGACTCGTCGCAGATGATCGCACCCTCGGGCAGGAGGGCGCCGAGCGCGAGACCGATCATGTCCGCGTCGAGTGGGCCGCTCGGAACCGCGGGCTTGTGGCCCGTGATGGCCGGCGCGGATTTAGGGGCGCCCACGCGCTCCGCCAGCCGCTCCAGCGCGTCGAGCTGGTCGGCCGCCGGATCCGCGAGAACCTGGATCTCGCAGCCGGGTGGCGCGAGTTCGCTCGGCTTGTCCGGATAGGCGAAGAACGCGACCGGCGGCGTCGTCCCGACCACGATCAGGTGCTTAACGCCGGCGAGGCGCTCCACCGCGGCATCGACCGGGTAGGGAAGGCGCTCGATCGGCTGCCGGCCGGCGCCGCGCGCGATGCGGGCGTTGGAGACCTGGGCCATCATGCGGGCGCCGGTCCCGGCCGCGATGCGGGCCGCGAGGTCGAGTCCTTCCTGGCGCAGGGTGCGGTCACCGAGAAACAGGACGCAGGGTTCGCCGGAGGTCAGCGCATCGGCGGCCGCGCCGATCGCCGCCTCGTCGGCCTTCGCCCGCTCCGGAAGCACCGGGACGGCCGCGACCTCTCCGCCCTCACCCCAGGCCGTATCGGCAGGAAGGATGAGCGTCGCGACCCCGCCCGGAGCCGCGCGCGC
>CAXUKK010000400.1:0-2629 GCA_964251455.1 uncultured Enterovirga sp. | reverse complement strand
CGTTCGGGCCGTCCGGCATGATCTGGACGCAGAATTCCCATTCCGGGAAGTTGCCCGCGGAGATGTTGTCGTAGAGGTCGCGCGTCGCGTGGCCGACATCCTTCGCCTGGATGGCGGAGGCCTCAGGCGACGTCAGGTTGCGGACGCCCTGCTTCGGCACCCAGTGGAACTTGCAGAGCACCGCCTCGCCCTTGTCGTTGACGAGCTTGTAGGTGTTGACGCCCGAGCCCTCCATCTCGCGATAATTCGCCGGGATGCCCCAAGGCGACTTGAGGAACGTCACCATGTGCAGCGCTTCGGGATGCATCGCGATGAAATCGTAGAAGCGCCACGGCTCCTGACGGTTCGTGATCGGATCCGGCTTGAAGGCGTGGATCATGTCCGGGAACTTGATGGCGTCCCGGATGAAGAAGATCTTCAGGTTGTTGCCGACGAGGTCCCAGTTGCCGTCGACGGTCTTGAACTTCACGGCGAAGCCGCGCGGATCGCGCTCGGTCTCGGGGCTCTCCTTCGCGCCGGCGACGGTCGAGAAGCGGACGAACATCGGCGTCTTCACGCCCGTCTCGTTCAGGACGCGGGCGCGGGTGTACTTGGAGGCCAGCTCGTTGCCGATGGTCCCGTAGGCCTCGAACCAGCCATGCGCGCCGGCGCCGCGGGCATGCACGACGCGCTCCGGAATGCGCTCGCGGTCGAAATGCGTGATCTTCTCGATGAACTGGTAGTTCTCCAGCGTCGCGGGGCCGCGCTCGCCGATCGTGCGGGTCGACTGGTTGTCGCGGACGGGATGGCCCTGTCGCGTCGTCAGGGTGCTGTGTTCTTCAGCCATGGGCGCCTCTCTGGTGTGACCGACCCGAACAGGGCAGCCTGGAATTGGATGAATGTGCAGGTGGCTTATGGCGGTCCTGCGACCACCGGGCCAATGCATCGTTTGTCCGAATTCGATAGGCTGCGGCTATGAATGTAGCCGCGCTCTCCCTTCGGGACCTGGAATACGTGGTGGCGGTCACCGAGGAGCGCCATTTCGGCCGCGCCGCGGAGCGCTGCCATGTCAGCCAGCCCTCGCTCTCAGCGCAGATCCGCCGCCTGGAGGAGGCGCTCGGCCTGACATTGTTCGAGCGCACGAGCCGGAAGGTGCTCCCGACCGCGCAGGGCGAGGCCGTCGCCCGTCAGGCGCGCACGGTCCTGGCCGAAGCGCAAAAGCTCATTGTCATTGCCCAGCACGGCCCGGACGCCCTGTCCGGCCGGCTTGCGCTCGGCGCCATTCAGACCCTCGGCCCGTACCTGTTTCCGCGCGTGCTGCGGGCGTTGCGGGAGCGGTTTCCGGACCTCGCCCTGACCCTGACGGAGGGCCGCACGGCCGAGCTCCTCGACAGCCTGCGCGAGGGGCGGCTCGATGCGGTGCTGCTGTCACCGCCGATCGACGCCGCGGGCCTCATCCTCGCGCCCCTGTTCGAGGAGCCGTTTCTGTTGTCGTGCCCGGCCTCCCACCCGCTCGCCCGCGCGGACGAGATCAGGCCAGAGACGCTGGGGGGGCCCGAACTGCTGCTCCTGGAGGAAGGAAATTGCCTGCGCGCCCAAGCGCTCGCCGCCTGCGCCGCCGCACCAAGCGCCGGCCGGCACGCGACGAGCCTCGAGACGCTCCGCTCCATGGTCGCGGCGGGCGCCGGCTACACCCTGATGCCGCGGCTCGCATCGGAGGAGGGCGCGGACGGGACGGGCCTCGTCGTCTCCCGCCCGTTCGGACCGAACGGCCCGGCCCGAACGGTCGCTCTCACCTGGCGGGCGACGGATCCACGCCGGGCAAGCCTGCAACGGATGGCAGCTTTCTTCCGGGAGAACGCTCCGGAGGGGACCGTGGCTCATGTCGAGCAGATTCAGAACAAGGCATAATCCTTTGTGACAGGCACAAGACTGAGCAAAGATTAGCCTTTGCCCTGAACGAACATTCATCCGCGAACCCCCGTTCTAACCCCGCGGCGATCTGACATACTCCCCCGATTTACGGGTACAAAAGCGCATCTTTAACAAAGCGTTAGCCATGCCCCGTAGCGGAGATCCCGTTCAGATCGAGCATGATCGCCGGTTCTTCTGAGTAAGGTTCCGGAAACCATCGCGACATCGCCGCTTTGTGCAGTGCACAATGCCACATCGAACCGGGTGAGCCGCAGGTGCGGCCCACCGAATCCGACGATGATGAGCGCAGGAGCAACTGCATGGGGTCCGAATCCACCAAAGCAGCCGCAAGGCAGCGTGCAATCCTGCGCGTGTCGAGCGTGTCCGTCGCGGCAATCCTTTCCCTGCTGATGGTCACGGCGGTGCTGCCGCCGCTTGTCGCCGACCAATCCGACCGGGCCGTTATCAACGCGCCCGTGGCTCTGCTGACGGCTCCCGTTGCGGGAGATATCGACGAGGTCTCGGTCAGGGCAGGGTTCGACGTGCAGAAGGGTCAGAGCGTCGCCAGGATCTCGAATTCCCGCGTCGACCGCTCCACCCTGATATCGCTCGAGGGCGAGGCCGCCGAAACGAGGGAGCGTGCGCTCGCGGCCGAGCGCAAGCACGCCTCGAACGTGGAATACCTCACGGCACTCGATCGCTCGATCAACGACCAGTCATCCCGCATTGCGGCGAT
>CAXUKK010000399.1:0-2653 GCA_964251455.1 uncultured Enterovirga sp. | reverse complement strand
CCACCCGTAACGGTCTCCGTTAGCCATTCGCGAGAGCCAGATCGACAGCGGCCTCTGCATGGAGGGCAGTCGTATCGAAGAGAGGGACTGCACTGTCCTCCGGCCCGACCAGAAGCATGATCTCCGTGCAGCCCAGGATCACGGCCTGCGCCCCGCGCTCCACCAAGCGGGCAATCACCGCGCGGTAGGCCCGGCGAGAGGAGGGCTCCGCCCGGCCCTGGACGAGTTCCTCGTAGATCACCCGGTGAACCACGGCCCGGTCCGCGTCGCTCGGCACCAACACCTTCAAGCCGTGCCGGTCCGCCAGCCGCCCCTTGTAGAAATCCTGCTCCATGGTGAAGGCCGTCCCGAGCAGCCCGACTGTCCCGAGGCCGGCAGCCTTGATCCGCTCGGCGGTCGGGTCTGCGATGTGAAGCAACGGCAGCCCAATGGACGCCTGAACCTCGTCGGCCATGCGGTGCATGGTGTTGGTGCAGATCACCACGAAATCCGCGCCTCCCCTCTCCAGGCGCCGGGCGGCCGCGATAATCTCGGCAGCCGCATCGTCCCAGCGCCCGGCGTGCTGGAGCGCCTCGATTTCCCCGAAGTCGAAGGACCACATCAGGCATCGCGCCGAGCGCAGGCCGCCCAGGCGGGCCCTGACCGTTTGGTTGATGATCCGGTAGTATTCCGCCGAACTCTCCCAACTCATCCCACCGATGAGGCCTATGATCTTCTGCGCCAAGTCCAGCTCCGCTGACCAACGGGTATGGAGGACGAAGCGGCGCGTGAAGACAAGGTCCGCTTCCACCCATCACGGACCTTCGCGCCAACACTCAGCGCGGGCCTCGAACCCCTACCGGTGCTTAATCGTCGGCTCCTTGAGCGTCGCCCAGGGGCGGGCCGTTTCGAAGGCGCGTGAGGCGCGCAGCACTTGGCCGTCGCGCTGGATGGCGCCGACGATCTGGAGCCCCACCGGAAGGCCCGAGGCGGTCAGGCCGCAGGGCACGGTCGCGGCCGGCTGCAGCGTCAGGTTGAACGGGAAGCTGTAGGGCGCCCAGTTGATCCAGTTCTGGCCGAAACGTCCGTCGGGCGGCGTGTTGTGGCCCGCCTCGAAGGAGGCGGTCGCGAGCGTCGGCGTCAGCAGCAGGTCGTAGCGCTCGTGGAAGCGCTCCATCGCCAGATAGAGCGCGCCGCGTGCATTGGCGGCGCCGACAAAATCCGCGCCAAGGATGGTGCGGCCCTTCTCGGCCACGGCGACGAAGCCCGGATCGACCTCGTCCCGTCGCGATTCCGGGATGGCGCGCAGGACCGACCACGCGCCGACATGCCAGAGCGTCTCGAGCGTCGCCATCGGGTCCGTGAACCCCGGGTCCACCTCCTCAACGATGGCGCCGAGCTCCTCGAAGAAGCGAGCGGCCTTCGCGGTGATCGCCTCCACTTCGGGGTCGAGCGTCTCGATGTAGCCGAGCCTCGGGCTCCAGGCGATGCGAAGGCCGCGCACGCCGAGCTCCAGCCCGGCGAAGTAGTCCTGCGGCGGGGGAACGAGCGCCGTCATGTCGCGCGCGTCCGGGGCCGCGATCGTGCCGAGCATGATCGCGGCGTCGGCCACCGTGCGGGTGATCGGCCCGACATGCGAGACGATCGCGAACGGGGAGGGCGGGTAGGCCGGCACGCGGCCGAAGCTCGGCTTGATGCCGTAGACGCCGCAGAAGGATGCCGGAATGCGGATCGAGCCTGCGCCGTCGGTGCCGATATGCAGCGGCCCGAGGCCCAGGGCCGCGGCGGCGCCCGCGCCGGCGGACGAGCCGCCGGTCGTCGTGCGGGTATCCCAGGGGTTGCGGATGAGGCCGTAGAGCGGGGAATCGCCGAGGCCCTTCCAGCCGAATTCCGGCAGCGTCGTCTTGCCGACCGGGATGGCGCCGGCCTCGAGCAGGCGATCCACGGCGGGCGCGTTCTCGGTCGCGGGCGTCTCGTCGGTGGTGTGCGAGCCGCGGCGGGTCGGGTGCCCGCTCCAGAGCACGTTGTCCTTCACCGTGAAGGCGACACCGTCGAGCGGGCCGGACGGATTGCCCTTGGCCCAGCGCTTCTCGGAGGCGGTCGCGGCTTTCAAGGCCCCCTCCCGGTCGACGAGGCAGAACGCGTTCACGGCCGGGTTCGTCGCATCGATGCCATCCAGCACGGCACCGATCGCCTCGCGCGGCGAGAGCTTGCCGTTGCGATAGGCGTCGACGAGGCCGGTGACGTCTAGCGACAGGATGTCCTTCATGGGGCGTCCGTTCAGAAGTTCGTTTCGGAGAGGCCGACGGGTCCGACCCGCCGGGGGTTGAGGCCCTCGGCCGCGAAGGCGTCGAGGATGGCGGCGGTGTGCTCGCGCGAGCGCGTCTCGATCGTCACGTCGACCGAGACGCCCTTGGCGGGCACGTCCAGGAACAGGCGCCCGTGCGACACCTCGAGGATGTTGGCCCCGAGCGTCCCGAGTCGCGTCGCGATCTCGCCGAGGAGGCCCGGCCGGTCCGGCGACGTGATGCGGAAGGACGCGATGCGATCGTCGCGCTCGAGCTCGCGCACCATGACGGACGCCAGCAGCCGCGCATCGATGTTGCCGCCGCAGAGCACGAGCCCGACGCGGCGCCCGCGAAACAGGTCCGGGCGCGCCAGCATGGCCGCCAGG
>CAXUKK010000398.1:0-2665 GCA_964251455.1 uncultured Enterovirga sp. | reverse complement strand
GGGCTTCTCCGAGCCCGGTTCCGGTTCCGATCTCGCCTCGCTCCGAACGAGCGCGGTGCGCGATGGTGAGCATTACGTCGTCAACGGCCAGAAGACCTGGACGACGCTCGCCCAATACGCCGACTGGATCTTCTGCCTCGTGCGCACCGACAGCGCGGCCAAGAAGCAGGAGGGCATCTCGTTCCTGCTCATCGACATGACCACGCCCGGCATCACGGTGCGGCCGATCGAGACGATCGACGGCGGCCGCGAGGTCAACGAGGTGTTCTTCGACGATGTGCGCGTGCCGGTCGCCAACCTCGTCGGGCAGGAGAACAAGGGCTGGGACTACGCCAAGTTCCTGCTCGGCAACGAGCGCACCAACATCGCCCGGGTGGGCGTTTCCAAGGAGCGCCTGCGCCGGATCCGCGAGCTCGCCTCAATCGAGCGGATCGGTGAGGAGCCGATGATCAAGAACCCGCGCTTCCGCGAGAAGCTCGCCGCGGTCGAAGTCGAGCTGAAGGCCCTCGAGATGACGCAGCTCCGCGTCGTCGCCGCCGAGCGCACGCGCGAGAAGGGCAAGCCGGATCCGGCCTCCTCCGTCCTCAAGATCAAGGGCTCGGAGATCCAGCAGATGACGACCGAGCTCCTCCTCGACGTCGTCGGGCCCTACGCCCTGCCGTTCGTGCCGGAGCCGGAGGGCGACGACGAGCACCTCTCCAACGAGCCGCCGATCGGGCCCGACTGGGCCGCCTCCGTCGCGCCGACCTATTTCAACTGGCGCAAGGTCTCGATCTATGGCGGATCCAACGAGATCCAGCGCCAGATCATCGCGAAGGCGATCTTGGGGCTGTAGCCGCGACGTTGTTATGCCCGGGCTCGTCCCGGGCACCCCGATCCGAAGGCCGCCGGCTCATCCTCATCGAGATGGCCGGGACAAGCCCGGCCATGACAAGGTGAGTGCATGGATTTCGATCTTTCCGAAGAACAGAGCCTCTTGAAGGACTCGGTCGACCGGTTCATCGCGGATCGCTACGACTTCGAGAGCCGCAAGCGGTTCATGGCCGAGCCGGAAGGCTATAGCCGCGAGAACTGGCGGCAATTCGCCGAGCTCGGATTGCTCGCGATCCCCTTCGCGGAGGAGCATGGCGGCATTGGCGGCGGCGCCGTCGAGACCATGCTTGTCATGGAGGCGTTCGGGCGCGGCATCGTCATCGAGCCGTATCTGTCGACCGTCGTGCTGGGCGGCGGATTGCTGCGGCACGGCGCCAGCGACGCGCAGCAGGCGGAGTTGATACCGCAGGTGGCGGCCGGCGAACTCACCCTCGCGCTGGCGCAGGTGGAGCGCGGCTCGCGCTACGACCTCCACGATGTCTCGACGACGGCCAGGAAGGACGGCGGCGGCTTCGTCCTCAACGGCGAGAAGGGCGTCGTCCTGCATGGGGACACGGCCGACAAGCTCCTCGTCACGGCCCGAACGGGCGGTTCGCGGCGGGACCGTGACGGCATCGGGCTCTTCCTGGTCGACGCGAAGGCGCCGGGCGTGTCGCGGCGCGGCTACCCGACCCAGGACGGGATGCGGGCGGCCGAGATCAGCTTCGACAACGTCCGGGTCGGGCCCGAGGGCGTCATCGGCGATCCGGCGGGCGCGCTGCCCCTCGTCGAGCGCGTGGTCGACGAGGCGATCGCGGCGATTGCGGCCGAGGCCGTCGGCGTGATGGACCGCCTGCGCGATCTGACGGTCGAGTACATGAAGACCCGCAAGCAGTTCGGCGTGCCGATCGGCTCCTTCCAGGTGCTGCAGCACCGCGCCGCCGACATGGTCGTGATGATCGAGCAGGCCCGCTCGATGGCCTTCTACGCGACCATGATGTCGGCGGCGGAGAACGCGGCCGAGCGCAGCCACGCCGTCTCGGCCGCGAAGGTGCAGATCGGCCGCTCGGGCCGCTTCGTCGGCCAGCAGGGGATCCAGCTTCACGGCGGCGTCGGCGTGACCCAGGAATACGCGGTCGGCCACTACTTCAAGCGCATCACGATGATCGACACCGCCTTCGGCGATGCCGACCATCACCTCACCCGCGTCGCCGAAGCCGGCGGCCTCTTCAAGGCGGCCTGACCCCCATGACCACCGTGACCATTCCCCCGATGAGCGCCCGCGCGGAGGAGCTGCGCGATCGCGTGGCCGCCTTCATGGAGGAGCACGTCTACGCGGCCGAGCACGACTACGAGGATTTCGTCGCCAAGGCGGCCGACCGCTGGACGATCCCGCCGGTCATGGAGGAGCTGAAGGCGAAGGCGAAGGCCGCCGGGCTCTGGAACCTGTTCCTGCCGAAGGACCACTTTCCGGACGGGCTGACGAACGTCGAATACGGGCAGATCTGCGAGATCATGGGCCGCTCGCCGATCGGGCCGGAGCCGTTCAATTGCGGCGCGCCCGACACCGGCAACATGGAGACGTTGATCCGCTACGCGACGGACGAGCAGAAGGCGCGCTGGCTGAAGCCCTTGATGGAAGGCGAGATCCGCTCCTGCTTCGCGATGACCGAGCCCGCCGTCGCCTCCTCGGACGCCACCAACATCCAGACCGAGATCCGCACCGACGGCGACGACTACGTCGTCAATGGCCGCAAGTGGTGGATCACCGGCGCGCCGGACCCGCGCTGCAAGATCTCGATCCTGATGGGCA
>CAXUKK010000397.1:0-2672 GCA_964251455.1 uncultured Enterovirga sp. | reverse complement strand
TTCAGAATGCCCGCGACCTCCCGCAAGGTTCGGCTCTCGCCCGCCAGATGACGGCGCGCCGCCTCGCCGGTCAGCGCCTCGATGCGCCGGACGCCCGCCGCGACTGCGCCTTCCGACACGACGACGATCACGCCGATGTCGCCGGTGCGAACAACATGAGTGCCGCCGCAGAGCTCGATCGAGAACCACCTGCCGTCGGCCTCGCGGTCCGTGCCCATCGACACGACCCGCACCTCGTCGCCATATTTCTCGCCGAAGAGCGCGCGCGCCCCCGACTCGACGGCCTCGTCGACCGCCATGAGCCGCGTCACGACGGGCTCGTTCTGGAGGACCAGTCGATTGGCGATATCCTCGACCGCGCGGATCTCGGCATCGCTCAGCGGCTTCTGGTGGCTGAAATCGAAGCGCAGGCGCTCGGCCTCGACCAGCGACCCCTTCTGGGCGACGTGGTCGCCGAGCACGCGGCGGAGCGCCTCGTGCAGGAGGTGGGTCGCGGAGTGGTGGCCGCGAATGGACGAGCGGCGTCGGGCCTCGACCTGAAGCTCGACGGCGGCGCCGACCTTCAGGGTGCCTTCCGCGACGGTGACATGATGGACGAAGATGTCGCCGAGCTTGCGCTCCGTGTCGCCGACCTGGACGACTACGCCCGGCCCGCGGATCTCGCCGGTATCGCCGACCTGACCGCCCGACTGGCCATAGAACGGCGTCTGGTTGAGAACGACGAGGCCGCTCTCGCCGGATTCCAGCGCCTCGACCTCCTCCCCGTCCCTCAGGAGCGCGGTGACGACGCCCTCGGCGGCCTCGGTATCGTAGCCGAGGAACTCCGTCGCACCGACCCGCTCGCGCAGGCCGAACCAGACGGCATCCGTGGCCGCTTCGCCGGAGCCAGACCAGGCGGCCCGCGCCATGTCGCGCTGCCGCTCCATGGCAGCCTTGAAGGAGGCCGTGTCGACTCCGATGCCGCGCGCCTTCAGGGCGTCCTGCGTCAGGTCGAGCGGGAAGCCGTAGGTGTCGTAGAGGGTGAAGGCCGTCTCGCCGGACAGAGACTGGCCCTGCGAGAGATCGCGCGTCTCGTCCTCGAGGATCGCAAGGCCGCGCTCGAGCGTGCGGCGGAAGCGGGTCTCCTCCAGCCGCAGCGTTTCGACGATCAACGGCTCGGCGCGGGTCAGCTCGGGATAGGCCTGGCCCATTTCGCGCGTCAGCGCGGGCACCAGGCGCCACATGATCGGGTCACGGCTGCCGAGGAGCTGCGCGTGCCGCATGGCGCGGCGCATGATACGCCGGAGCACGTAGCCGCGGCCCTCGTTCGAGGGCAGCACGCCGTCCGCGACCAGGAAGGCGGCGGCGCGCAGGTGATCCGCGATGACGCGGTAGGACGCGCGATTGGCCTCGTCCGGCGGCCGGCCGATCTGATGCGCCACGGCGTCGATCAGGGCCCGGAACAGGTCCGTGTCGTAATTCGAGTGGACGCCCTGCATGATGGCGGCAATTCGCTCGAGCCCCATGCCGGTATCGATCGAGGGCCGGGGCAGCGGGACGCGCCGGCCGGGCTCGATCTGCTCGAACTGCATGAAGACGAGGTTCCAGAACTCGAGGAAGCGGTCGCCGTCCTCGTCCGGGCTGCCGGGCGGGCCGCCCTGCAGCGCAGGGCCCTGGTCGATAAAGATTTCCGAGCAAGGGCCGCACGGGCCCGTATCGCCCATCTGCCAGAAATTGTCCGAGGTGCCGATGCGGATGATGCGCTCGTCGGGGAAACCCGCGATCTTGCGCCAGAGCGCCGCCGCATCCTCGTCATCCGCGTAGACAGTGACGAGGAGCTTGTCCTTCGAGAGGCCAAACTCCTTCGTGATCAGGTTCCAGGCGAGCGTGATCGCCTCGTCCTTGAAGTAGTCGCCGAAGGAGAAATTCCCCAGCATCTCGAAGAAGGTGTGATGCCGCGCGGTGTAGCCGACGTTATCCAGGTCGTTGTGCTTGCCGCCGGCGCGCACGCATTTCTGGGCGGACGTGGCGCGGCTGTAGGGCCGCTTCTCGACGCCGGTGAAAACGTTCTTGAACTGCACCATCCCGGCATTGGTGAACATCAACGTCGGGTCGTTCCGCGGGACCAGCGGCGAGGACGCGACCGGCTCGTGCCCGTTCCGGGCGAAGTAGTCGAGGAAGGTCGACCTGATCTCGTTGACGCCGGACATCGCGCGCGGAACCTGACATGCGTGCGGCCGCCGGGCGGCGACCGAGCGTGGGTTCTAGTGAGGGGTCAGGAGGTTGTCGAGCGAGGCGCCGGGTCCGCCCGCCTCCCCGATCAGGAGCGGCGCGGCGCATTCGCCTCCGCCCGGCAGTGCTGGCCGGGCGAAAGCCCGACCCGCGTCGGACCCGCCCTACGGCTGGCCCTCGTCGAGGTCGTCCTCGGTGGGCGTCGCGGTCTCGAGGATCCGGTCTGCGAGCAGCCCCGCATTCTGCCGGATCGCGCTTTCGATGCGAGCGGCGGCCTCCGGGTTCTCCTTCAGGAAGGTCTTGGCGTTCTCGCGACCTTGGCCGAGACGCTGGCTGTCGAAGGAGAACCAGGCGCCCGACTTCTCCACGATCCCGGCCTTCACGCCGAGATCCACGAGTTCGCCCGCCTTGGAGATGCCCTCGCCGAACATGATGTCGAACTCGACCTGCTTGAAGGGCGG
>CAXUKK010000396.1:0-2718 GCA_964251455.1 uncultured Enterovirga sp. | reverse complement strand
ACGGCGCCGAGATGGTCGGCCGCAAGCCGCACGAGCTCTGCAAGGCGGGCGTCGGGCGTACCTTCCAGGTGATGCGGCCGTTCCTGCGCATGTCGGTGGCGGACAACGTCGTGATCGGCGCCTACGTGAAGGCCGCGACCGACGAGGAGGCGCGCCGCAATGCCGACGCGGCCATCGCGGCCGCCGGGCTGACCGACGTGGCCGACCGGCTGGGCGGCGAACTGACCACCAAGCAACTTCGGCTGATCGAGCTCGCCCGCGCGCTCGCCGGCCGGCCGCGCATCCTCCTCCTCGACGAGACCCTCGCCGGCCTCGGTCATTCCGAGGTCGGCGACGTGCTCGCCGTGATCCGCAAGCTCGCGGACAGCGGCATCACCATCGCCATCATCGAGCACACGATGGGCGCGATGGTGCAGCTCGTCGACCGCTTCGTCGTGCTCGACCACGGCACGGTCCTGGTCGAGGGCGCGCCGCAGGCCGTGACCAAGGACCGGCGGGTGATCGAGGCCTATCTCGGCAAGAAGTGGAGCGCCCATGTTGACGCTTGAGGGCGTTCACGCGGGCTACACCGCGATCCCCGTCCTGAACGGGGTGTCCATCCGCGTCGGCGAGGGCCAGTTCGTCGCCATCGTCGGTCCGAACGGGGCCGGCAAGACCACGATCTTCCGCACCATCTCGGGGACGCTGCGGCCGTTCGAGGGACGGATCACGTTCGACGGCCAGGATCTCGGCGAGATCCGCCCCGACCGCCGCCCGCATCTCGGCATCGCGCATGTGCCTGAGGGGCGCCAAGTCTTCGCCTCGCTCACGGTCTTCGAGAACCTCGAGATGGGTGCGTACACCGAGGCGGGCCGGCGCGACTGGAAGCGCAACCTCGAGGCCATCCTCGGCTATTTCCCGATTCTCGCCGAGCGCCGCAACCAGCTCGCCGGCACGTTGTCCGGCGGCGAGCAGCAGATGCTCGCGATCGGGCGCGGTCTCGCCTCTTCGCCGCGCCTCCTCATGCTCGACGAGCCCTCGATGGGCCTGTCGCCGGCCATCGCCGACTTCATCTTCGAGAAGCTGCTCGAGATCCGGCAGCACGCAAAACTGACGATCCTGCTCGTCGAGCAGCGTGTCGCCGAGGCGCTCGAATCCGCCGACCACGGCTACGTGCTCGAGGCCGGCCGGGTGGTGCTGGAGGGACCGAACTCGGCTCTGCGCGCAGATGACCGTGTGCGGCAGGCGTATCTGGGCATGTGACGGCTTTACCGCTCACGGGCGAATGCCGGGAGGAGCGGACAACGAAACAACGAGGGAGAGACAACCATGGCGAACCTGACACGGCGAACGCTCATCGGCACCACGGCTGTCGCGCTGGCGGCCCCATCGGTCCTTCGGGCGCAGAGCCCGGCCGAGATCAAGGTCGGGCTCATCGTCCCGCTCTCCGGCCTCTATGCCCGGCCGGGCTCGGTGATGCGCATGGGCGCGGAGGTCGGCATTGACGACGTCAACGCGGCCGGCGGCATCAAGGCGCTCGGCGGCGCCAAGCTCAAGCTTGTCCCGATCGATTGCGGCGACACGGTCGAGAAGGCCAAGAACGCCGCCCAGCGCATGGTCGCGCAGGAAACCGATCTCGTCGCCGCGACAGGCGCTTACCTCTCCTCCTTCACGTTGGCTGTCACCGAGGTGACGGAGCGCGCGCAGCTTCCTGTGCTGACGCTGTCCTACTCGGACCTGCTGGTCGAGCGCGGCTTCAAGTACATCTTCCAGACCGCCGCGACGGCGAGCTCGCAATCCGAACAGGGCCTGCCGGAGCTGATGAAGCTCGCGGAAAGCGCCTCGGGCAAGCGGCCGAAGACGGTCGCGATCGTGATGGACAACACGGCGACCTCGGTCGCGACCGCGAAGGCGTTGAAGGAGAAGCTGTTCAAGCAGCTCGGCCTCGAACTCGTCGTCGACGAGATCTGGACGCCGCCGCTCTCGGACGCCACGCCGCTGATCCAGAAGGTTCGGGCCGCCCGGCCGGACGTTCTCTTCGCGATGCCGAACGCGGTGTCGGACGCAAAGCTGCTCGTCGAGAAGATGAACGAGTTCGGCCTCGGCCAGGGCCGGACCCCGACCATCTCGTTCTCGATCACGATCGCCGAGCCGGACGTGCTGCAGAGCGTCTCGCCGCAGGTCATGCAGGGCCTGATGACGATCGTGGCGAACTGGGGCTTCAAGGGCCACGAGCGGCTCATCGCCGAGGTGAAGAAGCGCTACAACGAGCCCTGGGCGACCCAGAACGTCATCTCGACCTACGGCGACATCTGGCTCATGGCCGCCGCGCTCGAGAAGGCCGGCAAGGCCGACAAGGAAGCCGTGGCGCAGGCGCTGCGCACCATGGATGGCGGGCCTGCCAAGTACTACCCGGGCGGCCAGCTCAAGTTCGACGACAAGGGCCGGCGTGTCGGGGCCGGTGTCACCATCGTCCAGTGGCAGAACGGCATCCCCGTCACGGTCTTCCCGAAGGAGATCGCGATGGCCGAGCCGTTCTGGCCGAAGAGGTAGAGAGGTCCGCGGCTGTCATTCCGGCGCTCGCCGAAGGCGAGAACCCGGAACCCACTCACGATCAAGAGCCCAGCCGTGGGTTCCGGGTTCCGCTTCGAGGCCCCGGAATGACACGGCGATGAGCAAACAAGCCAGGGAGGAACATCATGACCAACCATCACAATGTGACCCGCCGTACGCTCCTCG
>CAXUKK010000395.1:1800-2760 GCA_964251455.1 uncultured Enterovirga sp. | reverse complement strand
GCTCCCGACAAGCGACGTCAGGATACCGCCGACGATGAGGACCACGCCGAATGCCTGCGCGAGCCCGGGCACCTCGCCGAGAATGGGAATGGCGAACAGCGTGCCGAGCACCGGGATGAGCGGCGGGAACAGCTGCGTCCGCGATGCGCCCAGGACCTTCACGGCATGGCCCCAGAGCCAGAGGCCGATGACGCTGTTCAGAACACCCTGGAAAAGGCACTGGAACAGGATCATCCAGAGCGGCACGGCCGAGAGATGCGACACGCCGCCGGCCAGCCAGATCGGCAGGTAGCTCAGCGATAGCACGGCCACGATCGCGGCCGAGACCATGGGGCCGACGCGCCAGCGATGCAGCAGGATCGGGTAGAAGCCCCAGAGCAGTCCCGTGATGAAGAACAGGAGATCGCCGAGGAGGACGTTGCCGCCGCCTGACGCCGAACCCGCGATCGCGATCGTCGCGAGCCCCGCGAGGATCGTCCCAAGCCCCAGGACGGCCAGGACAGAGGGGGCCATGCCGGCGACGATCATTCCGTAGAGGACGCCGACCGTCGTCACCGTGCCCGGCCCGAGGGCGGCGCCATGGGCCGCAGGCGCCAGCGACAAGCCGGTGTTCATGCACAGCGTCATCACGACCCCGCCCGTGATGGCGAGGAGCAGACCTCGACGCCAGCCAAGGCCGGCGCAGGTCGTGGCGCCGTGCCGTATGAAGACAGGCAGGAGCAGGAAGCCCGCGACGCCAAACCGCGCCGCGGCCAGATCAGCCGGAGTGAGCCCGTAGTAGGTACCGAGGCGGGTGACAGCGAAGTTCGCGCCGTAGATCACCATCGCTCCGAAAATGGCGAGAACGGCGAGGCGGGGATTCACGAAGGGTGGGAGATGGTCGGCATGGGGACCGACCTATCAACTCCTGTGCCGCGCACCAGCCCTCAGGAAGCAGACCTGACCTTCAGGGCAGATCGG
>CAXUKK010000395.1:452-1790 GCA_964251455.1 uncultured Enterovirga sp. | reverse complement strand
GCCCGCATAGCGGGCGGCTGAGCCGAGCTCTTCCTCGATCCGAATAAGCTGGTTGTACTTCGCGATGCGGTCGGAGCGGGACAGCGAACCGGTCTTGATCTGCCCGCAATTCGTCGCGACCGCGAGGTCGGCGATGGTGGAGTCCTCCGTCTCGCCGGAGCGGTGCGACATGACCGCGGTGTATCCGGCGTTCTGCGCCATCTCGACTGCCGACAGCGCCTCCGTCAGGGTCCCGATCTGGTTGACCTTGACCAGGATGGAATTGCCGAGGCCGCGCGCGATGCCGTCGGACAGACGAGTGACGTTCGTGACGAAGAGGTCGTCTCCGACAAGCTGGCACCGATCACCGATCAGATCGGTGACCCGCTTCCAGCCGTCGAAATCGTCCTCGGCCATCCCGTCTTCGATGGATACGATCGGGTAGCGGCCAATCAGCTCGGCCAAGTACGCGGCCTGCTCGTCGGCGCTACGCTTCACGCCTTCGCCTTCGTAATCATAGACGCCGTTCTTGAAGAACTCGGTCGAGGCCGGGTCGAGTGCGATCGAGATCTCCTCGCCCGGACGGTAGCCGGCGGTCTCGATCGCCTTCACGACGAATTCGAGCGCTTCGTCCGCCGATCGCAGGTTTGGGGCAAAGCCGCCCTCGTCACCCACGCTCGTGTTGTGGCCCGCGGCCGCGAGCTGACGCTTGAGCGTGTGGAAGACCTCCGCACCCATGCGAACCGCTTCGGCTAGACTCGGCGCGCCGACCGGCATGATCATGAATTCCTGAAAATCGATCGGGTTGTCGGCATGGGCGCCGCCATTGATGATGTTCATCATCGGCACGGGCAGCAGCCGGGCCTGGGTGCCGCCGACATAGCGGTAAAGCGGCAGGCCGGACGCCTCGGCCGCAGCTTTCGCGACCGCGAGCGAGACGCCGAGGATGGCGTTGGCACCGAGGCGCGATTTGTTCGGCGTGCCGTCGAGCCCGATCATCGTCTCGTCGATCTCGACCTGGTCCTCGGCCTCCATCCCGCCGAGCGCGTTCATGATCTCGTTGTTGACGGCCTCGATCGCCTTCAGCACGCCCTTGCCGCCGTAGCGGCTCTTGTCTCCGTCACGGAGCTCGACCGCCTCGTGCGCGCCGGTCGAGGCGCCCGACGGGACGGCGGCACGACCCATGGAGCCGTCTTCGAGCACCACGTCCACCTCGACCGTCGGATTGCCGCGGCTGTCGAGGATCTCGCGGGCGACGATGTCGATGATGGCGGTCACGGGAACGGGCTCCGGTGGCGGTTGGGCCTTGTTGCGCTTCGGGGTGACCGACGCAAGGTTGCGTCAGCCATGTCGCCAGAT
>CAXUKK010000395.1:0-442 GCA_964251455.1 uncultured Enterovirga sp. | reverse complement strand
GGGTACTCCAGGGAACGGGCGCGCCGGGCGCGGGCGCCCGGAATGCCGCGGCTTATTGACCGAAAGCGCTGACCCGGCAAGCGATTGGCGCTATCTCCGGCCGGACCTTGACCGAGACGACAATGACCGACGACCTTTCCCGAGCGGGCCTGCAGCTCGGCCAGCCGACCCCCCTGCCCCGCTCGCCGGAGGAGGCGCGGCTCGACCGCGTGCCGAATCCGCATCGCGACACCGACTACCTCGCGCGGTTCACGGTGCCGGAATTCACCTCGCTGTGCCCGGTGACGGGACAGCCCGATTTCGCGACGCTCGTCATCGACTACGTGCCGGATCGCTGGCTGGTCGAGTCGAAGTCGCTGAAGCTCTACCTCACGAGCTACCGCAACGAGGGTGCCTTCCACGAGGATTGCACGGTGAAGATCGGCAAGACGCTGGTTGCGAT
>CAXUKK010000394.1:0-2782 GCA_964251455.1 uncultured Enterovirga sp. | reverse complement strand
ATCCGTTCACGGCCCGCATCTACACGGACCTGTCCTTCTTCACGGCGGACCCGGCGATTGGGCGCGACGTGAACAGGATCTTCAATTTCATCACCGGCTATGCCGAGCCGGACGAGCTCGAGCAGATGGCGGTCTCGCCCGTCAACCTGCGCAAGCGTCTGCTGCGCCGGATCGAGGGGGAGGCCGGTCACGCGAAGGCGGGCCGTCCCGCCGCGATATGGGTCAAGTGCAATTCCCTCGTCGATCCCGAGATGATCGACGCCCTGTATGACGCCAGCCGGGCCGGCGTGCAGATCGATCTCGTGGTGCGCGGCATTTGCTGTCTCCGGCCCGGCATCCCCGGCCTCTCCGAGAACATCCGGGCGAAGTCGATCGTCGGCCGATTCCTGGAGCACAGCCGCATCTACGCGTTCGGCAACGGTTTCGGCCTGCCGCACCCGAAGGCGCGGATCTACATCTCCTCCGCCGACCTGATGACCCGGAACCTCGATCGCCGCGTCGAGGCGCTCCTGCCGATCTCGAACGCCACTGTCCACCAGCAGGTCCTGGACCAGATCATGCTGGCGAACCTCCTGGACAACGAGCAGAGCTGGACCGTATTGCCGTCCGGCGCGAGCGAACGGGTGAAGCTCCAGCCGGGAGAAGAGCCCTTCAACGCGCACAAGTATTTCATGACCAATCCGAGCCTATCCGGCCGGGGCAAGGCTCAGAAGACGTCGAGCCCGCGGTCGCTAGCCAAGCGTGGACGCCCAACTGCCCCATAGTCAGGATTGCGGCACGCCAGGCCGCATCGCCGGGCGAGAGCCGATCGCCATCATCGATATCGGGTCGAACTCAGTTCGGCTGGTCATCTATGAAGGACGCGCGCGCTCGCCGACACCGCTTTACAACGAGAAGCTGTTCTGCGGCCTCGGGCGCGAGATCGCGACGACTGGACGCCTCTCCGAAGAGGCGATCGATCGTGCCTTGTCGGCGCTCGCCCGCTACCGCGTGCTCTGCGCCACGGCTCAGGTCCGCAACGTCCGGGTGCTCGCGACGGCAGCGGCCCGGATGGCGGAGAACGGCCCGGCATTCCTCAAGGCCGCCGAGCAGGCTTGCGGCTGCGCGGTTGAACTCCTCACCGGGGAACGGGAGGCGCTGCTCTCCGCGGCGGGCGTCATCTCGGGCCTTCACGAGCCGGACGGGGTCGTCGGAGACCTCGGCGGCGGGTCGCTCGAGATCGTCGATGTGCGCGGGAATCGCGCCGGGGCCGGCATGACGCTCCCGCTCGGCGGTCTCGTGCTGCGCGACATGGCGGGCGGCTCGCCCAAGGCTGCCGCCAAGATCGCCCGGACCGAGCTCGCCCAGGCGCTGCCGCTCGACGCGCTCGCCGGGCGGACGTTCTATGCAGTCGGCGGAACCTGGCGTGCGCTTGCCCGCATGCAGATGGTCGAGCGCGGCTACCCGCTCCACGTGATGCACGGATACCAGTTCGAGCTGAAGGGCAGCGGTTTTCACCGCATGGTCGAGCGCACGAGCGTGGCCGGCCTGAAGGCCATCGCTTCGGTTGCCGAGGCACGGCGTCCGCTCCTCGTCTACGGCGCGATCGTTCTCGACGAGATCGTCCGCATCGGCCGGCCGGCCGGCGTCACGATCTCCGCTCTCGGTGTGCGCGAAGGTCTGCTTTTCGAGGATCTGAGCCCGGACGAACAGAAGCTCGACCCCCTCATCACGGCCGCCGCAGAGCTGAACGTCTTGCGCTCCCGCGCGCCTCGGCATGCCGAGGAACTGCGGCCCTGGACCGACGCTTTCGTGAAAAGCTTCGGCGTTCAGGAGACCGCGCTCGAGCGCCGGCTACGCCACGCGGCCTGCCTTCTGTCCGATACCGGCTGGCGGGCACATCCCGATTACCGGGGCGAACAGAGCCTCGCGATGATCGCACAGGCAGCGTTGCAGGGCGTCGATCATCCTGGCCGCGCCTTCCTGGCGCTGTCGATCTACTTCCGGCACGAAGGCGTAGCGGCCGACCTGAACAGCGGGCCGCTAATCGGCCTGGCCGGCCAGAGGCTCGCCGACCTTGCGCGGCTTTCGGCCGGCCTCTTCCGGATCGCCTATCCGATAAGCGCTGCGATGGCCGGCGTATTGCCGCGTACGCCCTTGACCTTCCGCAACGGCCGCATCGTCCTGGATCTGCCGGCCGACGTCGCTGCGCTGGCGAGCGAGCGGCTGGCGAACCGGGTGAGGGCACTCGGGAAACTGCTAGGCTGCGAAGCCACCATCGAGGCGGGTTAAGCGC
Organism: uncultured Enterovirga sp.; assembly: GCA_964251455.1. Taxonomy (GTDB): domain Bacteria; phylum Pseudomonadota; class Alphaproteobacteria; order Rhizobiales; family Beijerinckiaceae; genus Enterovirga. The sequence goes on along the minus strand of CAXUKK010000394.1, from coordinate 507 downwards.
GACTAGACGTCGCCCGGCTGCGCCATCGGGCTGACCACGACGGCGCCACGCACGACCGAGAGACCCAGCTCGCCTGCCTTGAGCGCTAGCGCCTTGTCGCCGAAGAGCCGCCGGCGCCAGCCACGCAGAGCCGGTACGTCGGCCTCGTTGTCGTCCGCGATCGCCTCGAGATCGTCGACCGTCGCCAACACCTTGGGGGCGACCCGCTCGCTCTCGGCGATGGCCCTGAGCAGGACCTTTAGAAGCTCCACCGTCGCCCCGCTGCCGCCGCCCCGGGTGCGGTTGCGAGATGGCATCGGTATGCTCGCCGGATCGAGCGCGAGGCCGCGCTCGACCGCTGCCAGGATCTCGGCCGCGGTCCGGGAGCGCTCGAACCCGTTGGGGATCGAGCGCAGCCGGCCGAGCGCCTCGACATTACGCGGCGCGGAGACGGCGATGTCGATCACGCCCTCGTCCTTCAGCACGCGACTGCGCGGCACGTCCCGGCTCTGCGCCTCACGCTCCCGC
>CAXUKK010000393.1:0-2796 GCA_964251455.1 uncultured Enterovirga sp. | reverse complement strand
CACCACTGACGGATGCGGCGTCGGCATCAGCGGCTGTAGAGAGCATGGGCGCTAACCCCGGCATCGTCCACGCGATCCGCCAGGTAGGGTTGCCAGGTGAGGTTAACCGAAGGCGGGCGCAGGTGAGCTCAGTACGCTAGCACCCTATGGTGACCGCCTCGCTCCTCTCTGAACGCAGCCTCTCCATCAAAGAAATCAACTCGTGGGCCGAGAACGGCGATCGAAGCGTGACGGACCCGTCGAGGAGATCCTGATCATCGCGGGTGGAGCTGTCGTCGATGAACACGATGGGCCGTGCGGGATAGAGGTATCGATACTCGAACGCGACATGCAATCCGGAAAGGATGCTCAGTCGAACGTTCGTCACCAGCCATTCGAGGCTACCCTTCATATCGCGGAGAAGGTGAAGAGCCGCGGCTCCATCTCTGGCCTCGATGACGTGAAATGCCTGGTCCCGCAGTAGCTTAGCAAATGTCTCTCGCCGGTCCTCGTCGGCTTCGACGAGCAGGACAGATTCGACCGAGCATTCAGAAACGATCACATCGCTTACCAGCGAATGCAGCGTTGTAAGATGTTGCTCATTGAGTGTCATAGCTATCTCCTCAATGGGGGAGCGCTAATGTCTCTCAGTCGCTGGCACCAGATCTGAAAGCCAACGATAAATACTTATACGGCATGCGCATCTGGATTGATATGACTCATACAGGATTTATGTTATTTTTCCAGTGACTTTCCCTCCACTCGGGAATTACTTCCAGAGTGGCTGTGAAACACGGCGGACGAGCGAAAGACGCCCGGCCACTGCGGGAAGCTAATGAGGCGTTCTTCCGCTCCGGAAAGCGTGTCTGCGACAACGGCGCGGCCGGTGACGGGACACCATCACCCCAAAAGAGGAGCCCGAGCTCTTCGGCTCCATCGCGAGCAGGACATCGCCGTCGAGAGTATCGGTGCGGCTAGGTCTCAAATCGATCGCCCTTCGCAAGTCGCCCCGCCGGCTGAATCAGCGTGACACCGGGGGAACGGGCGGTCAGGACGTTGGCATTCGTGGCTCCGCGCCGAACCACGGTCCTGAACGAGAAAGGCCCGCCGGAGCGGGCCTGTTCTAAGCGGCTGATCTGCCAGAAGAAATTTGGAGCGGGCGAAGGGATTCGAACCCTCGACCCCAACCTTGGCAAGGTTGTGCTCTACCCCTGAGCTACACCCGCATCCATGCGAGGCCGCATCGCGGCGCCACGCAGCCCATGTGCCCGAAGCCGGCCGCCATTTCAAGTGGGTTCACGATCGCGAGGTGGACACGGGCCAGGGCCTTGGCCGGCCGAGCTACTGCCCTTAGGGTCGCAGGAACGACGGAGTTCCCAATGCGCTTCATCATGGCGGGCATTTTCGCCCTAGCCGCAACCGCGACGTCTCTCGTTCCGGGCCTTGCCGGCGCGGCTGAGACGATCAAGGTCGGATCGAAGAACTTCACGGAGCAGTTCATCGTCGCGGAGCTTTATGCCGGAGCCCTCGAGGGGGCCGGATACCGGGTCGAGCGCAAGATCAATCTTGGCGCGACTCTCGTCGCGCACGAGGCCCTGAGGACAGGAGCCATCGACCTCTACCCGGAATATACCGGCACCGGGATCCTCGCCGTCATGAAGGCGACCGGCAAGCAGGATACCGACCCGAAGAAGATCTTCGAGCAGGTTAAGGGCTTCTACGAGCGGGAGTTCAATCTCACGTGGCTCGCGCCCTCTCGGGTGAACAACGGCTACGCCATCGTGGTCCGGCCAGAGACGGCGCAGGAATTCGGCCTGAAAACGCTGAGCGATTTGGGCCGCGTCTCGGCCAACCTGAAGCTCGGTGCCGGATCCGAGTTCTTCGACCGCTATGACGGATTGCCCGGTCTCAAGGAGGTCTATGACATCGCGTTCGCGCAGACGCGTCAGTTCGCAGCTCTACGCCTGCGCTACGAGGCACTCGTTCAGAAGCAGGTCGATGTGGCGAACGGCTTCTCCACCGACTGGCAGATCGCGGCAGAGAAGTTCAGGTCTCTAGAGGACGACAAGAACCTGTTCCCTCCCTACGAACTCGCCCCCGTGATCCGAGCCGAACTCGCGCGCGACACAAAGCTCGTGGAGACGCTTGCCCGCGTGAATGCCCTGATCGACAACCCGACGATGCAGGAGCTGAACCGGCAGGTCGAGGTCGACAAGCGCGAGCCGCGCCGCGTCGCGAGCGACTTCCTGAAGCAGAAAGGGCTGTCGAACTAGGCTGGCCGGAACCCGCGTCACCTAGCCTGCGATGACCTGGGTCCGGGAGAACCCGGACGCGCTGCTATCCGCGTTTCTGCAGCACCTGTCGCTCGTCGGGATGGCGCTCGCCATCTCGCTTGCCGTTGCGATGCCGTTGGGGATCTGGTCGGCACGGCGCCCTAACCTCTACCGGGCCGTGCTGGCCACCACGGGCGTTCTCTACACCATCCCGGCTCTCGCGCTCTTCGCGCTGCTGATCCCGCTTCTTGGCTTGGGGCAGGTCCCGGCTGTCACGGCGATCGTGCTCTACTCGCTCCTCGTCCTGACGCGGAACGTCGCGGTCGGCCTGCAGGGCGTGCCGGCCGACGTGCTCGAGGCGGCGGACGGGATGGGGTTCGGCCGGGTTCGACGGCTCCTGCGGATCGAGTTGCCGCTCGCCGCACCCGTGATCATCGCCGGCATCAGGCTGACGGTCGTGACCCAGATCTCCGTCGCGACGGTCGGGGCGTTCATCGGCGCGGGCGGTCTTGGCGACCTGATCTTCCAGGGCATCACGCAGGAC
>CAXUKK010000392.1:0-2841 GCA_964251455.1 uncultured Enterovirga sp. | reverse complement strand
GACGAGATGTGGCACTCGCTCGAGCGCTTCGCCGGCCTTCCCGACGATGCCCGGGTCTATTCGGGGCACGACTACGTCATGTCGAACGCGAAGTTCGCGATGGCCGCCGATCCCGACAACGATGCCCTGAAAAAGCGTGCCGCGGAGGCCGAAGCCGCGGCCCGCGCCGGCCGCTTCCTCATCCCGTCGACGATCGGCGCCGAGAAGGCCACGAACCCCTTTCTGCGCGCCGCAGAGCCGGCCCTCGCAAAGTCGGTCGACAAGGCAGGCGCGCCGGCGAACGAAGTCTTCGCCGCCCTGCGCGAGTGGAAGAACCGCTTCCGATGATCGCCGGCGGGCTCTCCGCCCAGGCCGTCATCCGCCTGCTCGACCTCGCGCCTCACCCGGAGGGCGGGCATTACCGCGAGACGTTCCGGGATCCGCGCGAAGTCGACGGCCGCTCAGTGTCGACGGCGATCTACTATCTGCTCGGCGCCGGCGAGACGTCGGAGTGGCACCGGGTCGATGCCGCCGAGACCTGGCACTTCTATGCCGGCGCCCCGCTGGTCCTGACCGTTTCGCCGGATGGGCACGATGCCGAGGCGCGTCATCTCGGGCCGGAGATTGGCGCCGGGCAGCGGCCGCAGATCACCGTGCCGGCCGGCCATTGGCAGAGCGCCACGAGCCTCGGCGCCTGGACGCTCGTCGGCTGCACGGTCGCTCCCGGATTCCAGTTCGCGGGGTTCGAGATGGCGCCCGCAGATTGGCAGCCCGTTCCGAGAGGCGCGTAGCGTGGCCGATGTCGCGCTCGTCCAGGCGCTCGAGACCCGTCTGATCAACGCCTGGCCGTCCTTCGAGATCGAGGTGGCGGATGGCTGGATCCTGCGCTTCGCGGAGGGCTACTCGAAGCGGGCCAACGCCGCGACGCCGCTTCTTCCCGGGGCGCAGGTCGATCCGGCGCTGATCGACCACATCCTGCGCTCCTTCGACGAGCGGGGGATCGCGCCGTGCTTCCGCCTGACCGGGATCGAGGACCGAAGGGCGGAGGAGATCCTGGCCGGGACGGGGCTCGTCGATTTCGACCCGTCGCTCTGCCTGACGGCACCGGTCGGGGACGGGCTCGCCGTCGACGCATCTGTCGTCATCCGGGCCGTTCCGAAGCCCGCCTGGATCGCTGCTGCCGCCACGTCCTACGGCGGCGAGAAGTCGAACGCGGACAGGCTCGGCCGCATCGTGCGGCTGATCCGGCAGCCCGCCGCCTTCGCGACCCTTTCGCTCGATGGCGAGGATTCCGCCTGGGGACTCGCCGTCGCCGAGCGCGGCTATGTCGGGCTCTACGACATCGTGGTCGCGCCGGGTCTGCGAGGGCTCGGGCTCGGCCGGCGGCTCGTCGCTTCGCTCATGGCCTGGGGCCGCGGGCAGGGGGGCACGCTAGCCTATCTGCAGATGCGGGAGGCGAACGAGGTGGCCGCGAGCCTATACGCCTCGCTCGGCTTCACGACGGCCTACCGCTACACGCACCGCGTGCTGCCCTCACGCACCACGTAGGCCCGGAAGCGTCGCCACGACTGCGCCGGCTGCGATAAGCCCGCAGGCCAGCGCGAGCGACCAAGTCGGCTCGGCGAAACCTGCCCCGATGAGGATCCCGGTCGATGCGACCGGGATCGCATAGGAGCCGATCCCGAGAAGCCGGATGTCGCCCTTCTTCATGCCGACATCCCACAGGTAGAAGGCCGCGCCGACCGGCCCGAGGCCGTTCGCGACGACCGCTCCCCATTGCAGGCCGTTCGCGGGCCAGACCGTCTTCTCGAAGACGAGGTGGCAGGCGAGTCCCAGCGCCGCGGTGGCGAGGCAGAAGCCGGTGACGGCGTCCGTCGGTACGGCCGCGAAGCGCCGCGACAGGACCGAGTAGCCGGCCCAGACGAAGGCGCAGGCGAAGGCGCAGAGATAGCCGGCCCAGTATTCCGGCCGGATCTCGATCGCGCCGCGCCCGGCCACCAGGGCGACGACGCCCGCGAACCCGAGCAGCGCGCCGGCAATGTGCTGCGCCCGGAGGCCCTGCCCGGGAAGCAGCGCCGAGAAGAGCACGATCAGCAGTGGCCAGAGATAGTTGATGAGGCCGGACTCGGCCGGCGGCGCGAGCTTGAGGGCCGCGAAATAGAGCGCGTGGTAGCCGAATAGGCCGGCGATCCCGAGTGCCCAGACTGCCGGCCGCTGGATCAGCGCGGTGACGGCGCCCGGCCGGAAGAGCCACGACACCGCCCCGAGGCAGCCGCCGATTGCGAAGGTCATCGCCAGGAGCTGGAACGGCGGCACCGGTCCGGTCGCCGCCGTGAACAGGGCGAGCAACGCCCAGAGAGCGGCCGCGCCAAAACCCGTGAGTGTCGCGGCGCGGGAGGACATGCCCGCGCCGTACCGATGCGGCTACCGAGACGTCAAGCGTCGTCCCGGGCCGTCACACCATGTATTGGCCGCCATTGATGGCGAGCGTCGACCCGGTGATGAAGCCGGCATCCTCGCCGGCCAGGAACGCGACCGCGCGCGCGATCTCCTCAGGCTCGCCGAGCCGCCCGACCGGGATGCCCGGAAGGATGTTCTTCTCGACGATGGCAGGATCGATCGCCTTCACCATTTCGGTCGCGATGTAGCCGGGGCAGATCGCATTCACCGTGATGCCGGCGCGAGCGCCCTCGAGCGCCAGGGCCTTCACGAAGCCGACGTCGCCCGCCTTCGAAGCGGAGTAGTTCACCTGGCCCATCTGGCCCTTCTGGCCGTTGATCGACGAGATGCAGACCACGCGGCCCCATTTGCGGGCGCGCATGCCCTCCCAGACGGGGCGGGTCATGTTGAAGAGCGAGTTCA
>CAXUKK010000391.1:0-2885 GCA_964251455.1 uncultured Enterovirga sp. | reverse complement strand
CTCCTACGGCGACTACCTGCGCTGCGGCGCGATCGCGGCGCGGTCGCCCGCCATGGATGCGGTGCGGAATCATGCCGGCCGCGGCGGGCTCGTGCTCGGCATCTGCAACGGCTTCCAGATCCTGTGCGAATCCGGCCTCTTGCCGGGCGTGCTGATGCGCAACGCCAAGCTGCGCTTCCTCTGCCACCGGCAGACGGTGCGCGTGGAGCGGAGCGACACCGCCTTCACCCGGCACTACACGCCCGGGCAGGTGATCGACATCTGTGTCGCGCACGGCGAGGGCAACTACACGGCCGATCCGACCACGCTCGCCCGCCTCGAAGGTTATGGGCTCGTCGCCTTCCGCTACTGCGACCCGAACGGCGAGGCCTCCGTCGATTCGAACGTGAACGGGTCGACCAACTCGATCGCCGGCATCTATTCGCAGAACCGCAACGTGCTCGGCCTGATGCCGCATCCCGAGAACTTCGTGGATCCGATCGTCGGCGGCACGGACGGCAAGGCGCTGTTCGATTCCCTGGTCGGGCGGCTCGCCGAAGCGGCCTGATCAGCGCTTGCCGGCGGAGCGGCGGGAGCGGAACTCCCCCGCCGTCCTAGGCGGCTCGTCGGCCTCGCTGCCCGAGCCCGGCTCCGCGCTGCCACGAAGCGCGCGTCGGAACTCGTCCCGCCGTTCGTGGATGGAGGCGATCACCGGCCCCATCGCGATGCCGATATCGACGAGCAAGGCCTCCGACAGCTGCAGGCTCGCCTCGATCGTCTCGGGGACGGCATCGGTGACCCCGAGCCTGTAGAGCTCGGCCGCATGACGGGCGTCCCGCGCGCGCGCCACGATGGTCAGGTCTGGCCGCCACGCCCGCACCGTCTCGGTGATGCCCTGGCTCGCGCTCGGGACGTCGAGCGTGATCACCAACGCGCGGGCGGTGTCGATGCCGCAGGTGCGCAGGAACTGGGGCGAGGACGTGTCGCCGTAATAGACGGGCTGCCCGGCCTCGCGCTGGGCGAAGACGAGGGCCGGGTTCGAATCGATCGCGATGTAGGGAACGTCGTGCCGGCGCAGCATGTCGGCGATGAGCTGCCCGACCCGCCCGAAGCCGGCGATGATCACGCGGCCCGGCTCGGCCGGCGGATTGTGCAGGCTCACGGCGGGCGATGCGGCCGCCATGCGCCGGCTGAGCGGCCGCGCCACGCGAGCCAGCACGGGGATGAGGACCATCGTGACGGTCGTGATGAGCAGGATGGACTGCGCGATGTCCTGCGGCAGCAGCTGCCCGGCGAGGGCCGCGCCCACCATCACGAAGGCGAACTCGCCGCCCGGTGCGAGCAGCAGTGCCATCTCGATCCCGACGCGCGGCGGCAGGCGGAACAGGCGGGCCAGGCCCGCGATCAGGCCGGCCTTCACCAGGAGCAGCCCACCGGCCGCCAGGAGGATGGCGACCGGCGCGTCGAGAAGCGCACTGAAATCCAGGCCCATCCCGACGGAGACGAAGAACACGCCGAGAAGGAGGCCCTTGAACGGATCCACGACCGCCTCGATCGCGCGCCGGTACTCCGTCTCGGCGAGCAGGAGGCCGGCGACGAAGGCACCAAGCGCCATCGACATGCCGCTCGCGGCAGCGAGCACCGCGGCGACGATCACCATCAGGAAGGAGGCGGCCATGAACAGCTCGGAGCTGCCGGTCATCGCTACCATGTGGAAGAGCGGCCGCATGGCGATGCGCCCGACGAGGACGATGACCGCCAGCGCGATCCCCGCCTGGCCGAGCGACACGACGAGGTTCCAGGCGAGCGTGCCGCCGCCGGAGGTGTCGAGCGCCGCGATCGTGAAGAGGACGGGCGCGACCGCGAGGTCCTGGAACAGCAGCACCGCGAAGGTGGAGCGGCCGGTGGGCGAGCCGAGCCGCTTCTGCCCGGCGAGCACGGGGACGACGATCGCCGTCGAGGAGAGTGCCAGGGCCAAACCGCCGAGAACCGCCGCCACCGGCGTGATCCCGAGCATGATTCCGATGCCGCTGATCGCCAGAGAACAGGCGAGGACCTGCGCCGCCCCGAGGCCGAAGACGAGCCGGCGCAGGACGCGCAACCGATCCCATGACAGCTCGATGCCGATGGTGAAGAGGAGGAAGACGACTCCGAGTTCGGCGAGATGCGACACCTCGCTCCGGTTCGAGATCGTCACCCAGTTCAGCCAGGGCGCGACCGGCGTGAGGCGGCCGAGGCCGAACGGCCCGAGCAGGGCCCCCGCCCCGATGAACCCGAGAACGGGGCTGATGCGCAGCCGCGACGCGAGCGGGACCACGATCCCGGCCGTCGCGAGGAAGAGGATGACCTCCTTGTAGGACCCGAGATCCGCCGCCGGCCCTGCCATTCCGCCTTCAATCTCCCGTGCTCGAGGCCCCCGGTCGCGGCGGGCGCAGCCGAGTCGGGAACAGGCTAGTCGATCGAGCCCGTCGGCGGGAGAAAAGCTGCTCGCGCCGAGGCGGCGGTCCTTATTGTGACCGGCAATCCATAGCCGGGATGGCCTCGACCACGCTCACGGCCCGTGTCCGCAGGTCGCGCGAGGCGCTTCTCAGCTCGGAGACGCGGTGGGCATCCCGCTTAAGGGCGGCATTGCAGCTGCAGGAGCGGTTCGTCTTGTCGAAGCACTCGTCGTGGCGCTTGCAGGCGGCATCGAGGGCGTCGGTCGGCCCGAGGCCGTAGCCCCGATTCCCGTAGCCGCAGAAATTGCCGTGGAAGAGGTCGCGGCCCGTTGCCGCCGCCGCGATGCCGCCTTCTGGAAGCTTTTCCGTTGCGCGCGCATCGCCCGTGTTCAGCTCGTTTGCGGGGCCGCCTGCCTTGGTCGCCGTCCGGCTCTGGAAGCTCGGGATCAGCGGCTTATCGGGGTTGGC
>CAXUKK010000390.1:921-2894 GCA_964251455.1 uncultured Enterovirga sp. | reverse complement strand
GCCCTGGCCTTTGCAACGGTGGCGGGCGTTCTCGGGCTCGGCGCGTGGCTCGGCCTCGCCGGGCGGCTGTCGCCGGGACAGGTCGCGGCCGGGATGGCCGCCGCGCTCCTGGCTCTCGGCGCTCTCGAACGGCTGCTGCGCTGGCGCCGAGAGCGGGAGCAAGCAAACTTGGTTTTTGCCGAGATCGCGAAGCAGCTCGGCTCCTTCAACGCGCGGCGGCGTGAGCATTCCGCAGAGGCGCTTCCGGCCTCCGGCACGCTGTCGGCCGAGGCCGTCGTGGTCGACGGGACGTTGCGCCGAGGCCGCCTCACGGCGCTCGATATCCACCTGCAGCTTCCCTCCCATGTCGCTCTCGTCGGCGAGCCGGATTCGGGTGCGCGGACCTTCGCCGGGCTGCTCGGCGCGCAGCTTGCGGCCCGTGCCGGTACAGTGACCTTCGGGGGTGTGTCGATCGCCTCCGCCGCGCCGGCCGACAGGGCGCTGCGCCTCGCCTTCTCGGGTGGCGACACGCTGCTTATCCCCAACACGCTGCGGGCCAACCTTCTCTACGGCTGCACCGACGCCGATGCGGCCAACATCGAGGATCGCATCATGGCGGCCCTGGAGGTCGCGGGTCTGCGCGGATACGTTTATCAATGCGGCCTCGGCGGCACGATCGACCCACGGCGCGAACCGGAGCTTGCCGCGGCTCTCGTCGGGGCACGTGCCGGTATCAGGACCGAGCTTGATGGTTCCGGCCTGACAAACCTCGTCCAGCCCTTCGACCCCACGCGGTACAATCCGCATGCGACGATCGGCGAGAACATCCTGTTCGGCGTCTCGCTCGGGGACACGTTCCGAGAGGAAAATCTTGCAACCCACCCGTTCATGCGCAGTCTCCTCGATCGCGAGCAGCTGACGAAGCCTCTCGCCGAACTCGGCGCAGCGGTGGTGAAAAGCACGATCGAGATGTTCTGGGGCCTGTCCAGCGAGAGCGCCATCGTGGGCCGCTTCTCCATCCTGTCCGGGAGCGAACCGGAGGAGTTCCAGGCGATCCTCGCCCGGCAGGCAGGCGCACAGAGGGGCGTCGCCTCCGCCCGCGACACGGCCCGCCTGATCGGGCTCGCGCTGCGCTACAGCGAGAGCCGACACCGCCTCGGCCTGCTCGGGCCGGATCTGGAGGAGCGCCTGCTGCGCGTTCGAGCATCATTCGCACGCGAGATCCCGAAGAGCCTCGAGCCGTCGATCGAGTTCTTCCGCCCGGACCGGCTTTGCGCCGCCACAAGCGTGCTCGACAACCTGCTGTTTGGCCGCGTGGCCGAGGATCAGGCTGCCGCCCGCTCGCAGGTCCTCGCTGCCGTGCGACGCGTACTGGACGGGCTTAAGCTCACGCCGGACATCCTGCGGGTCGGCCTGCGGACCAGGATCGACCCGGTCGCAAGCGGCCCGTCGCCGGCCCGGAGCGCCGCCATCGACCTCGCCCGCTGCCTCATCCGAAACCCCGACAACCTCGTCGTCGAGGGCGCGCTCGACGAGCTCCCGGCCCGGGACGCCGCGGATCTGTTACGGCGGCTCACGCGCGCGATGGCTGGACGAGGGCTCATCGTCGTGCTGCCACAGCAGCTGAACGATGCGGCCGGGCTCTTCGACGAGGTCGTGACCTTCAAGGCCGGGAAGGCGTCGGCCGCGACCGGCGAACCGTTCGTTCAGTCATCCATGCCACACCTTGCCGAAGCACGTGCGGGTGCCGACCTCACGCCGGAGCCGGCCTGGAGCTCACGATGAACGACGTTCCCGCCCCAAGAAGGGGCTTGCAGGTCAAATTCTGGGGCGTGCGCGGATCGCTTCCGGCCTGCGGGCCCCGCTTCGAGCAATATGGCGGCAACACCCCGTGCGTCGAGATACGCTGCGGCGAGCGCCTGGTCATCGTGGATGCCGGCACCGGCCTTGCCGCCTTTGGGCTCGATCTTGCGGCTGCCGCCCCCGCGGCGGTC
>CAXUKK010000390.1:0-911 GCA_964251455.1 uncultured Enterovirga sp. | reverse complement strand
CAGCTGGACCATGTCGGCGGCCTGCCGTTCTTCCGCCCGGCTCTGATGGCCGACCGGGTCGTCCGCCTCCATTGCGGCAACCTCCGCGGCGAAACGGCGGAGGAAGCGCTGGATCGTCTATTCTCGCCGCCGCTATTCCCCATCAGCCTCGCGCAACTGCCGAGCTCCTTCCAGCATGTCGGCTTTAAGGCCGGCGACATCCTCCGGCTCGAAGACGGTCTCGAGATCAGGACGATTCCGCTCAACCATCCAGGCGGCGCGACCGGCTACCGGTTCGATCACGACGGGCACGCCGTCTGCTACATCAGCGACATCGAGCACGAGGAGCCCTGGCCGCCGCCGGATCTCGCCGCCTTCATCGCGGGGGCCGATCTAGTGATCTATGACGGCATGTTCTCCGAGACCGAGTACCTTCGCTGCCGCGGGTGGGGTCACTCGACGTGGGAGAAGGGCGTCGCCCTTTGCGAGTCCGCCGGAGTCAAGGGGCTGGCGGTGTTCCATCTCCACCCGCAGCACGACGACGCCTATCTCCGGCAGATCGATGCCGATATCCAGGCGCGCATGCCCGGCGCCTTCCTGGCCCGGGAAGGTCAGACGCTGTCCTATCCGCCCGCCGGCTGACCTCCCGCACGCCTCCGCATCGTGCTACGAGCGCCGCCCCGGAGCTCCGAGCACTCCCCATGAACCCGATCTTCGCCGATCTGCCCACGACCGTCTTCGAGACGATGTCGCGCCTCGCCCGCGAGACCGGCGCGGTGAATCTCGGCCAGGGTTTTCCGGACGATCCGGGCCCCGAGGATGTCCGGCGCAAGGCGGCCGAGGCCGTCGTAGACGGCTGGAACCAGTACCCGCCCATGATGGGCATCCCCGAACTGCGCCAGGCGATCGCGCGGCACTACGCGCATTGGTAG
>CAXUKK010000389.1:1928-2920 GCA_964251455.1 uncultured Enterovirga sp. | reverse complement strand
GTTCATGCCTTTACCCGTTCAGTGATATGTCGAACCTAAGAGAGCGGAGCCGCTTCCGCCGGCTCTTTAGGCGAGCGGTAACGCACGGACGCTCTGGTGAATGATGCTGATCAAAGTCGATCTCATTCCGCCGGCATAGATGAATTATACGGAGGGTCCCTCCGCTTTCAAGTGTCGAAGGGTTCTAAATCGCAAAATGGCATCCGGGCCCAGCAAGGCAACGCGAAAGCCGCGGGCCGACTCCACACGAAACCGCGAGCGTCTGATGGCCGCCGCCGCGGAGGTGTTTCTTACCGGCGGAGCGGAGGCCAGCCTGGAGGCGGTAGCCATGCGCGCGGGCCTCGGGATCGGGACCCTCTACCGTCACTTCCCGACGCGCGAGGCACTGTTCGAGGCGGTTTACCGCCGAGAAGTGGCGCAACTGGCCGATCTCGCGGAAACGCTGGGCAAGAGCGAACCTCCTGTCAACGCGCTGAGGCTATGGTTGCATGCCGACGTTCGGATGATCGCGACTAAGCGTGGCATGCTCACGGCGCTGGCGCTCGCGGTCGACGGCTCCTCGGAACTCTACGCCCATTCCTTTGCGCATCTGACGCAAGCAGTCGGCATGCTCATCCAGCGTGCCGTCGCGACGGGCGAAATCCGGGGAGACGTGACGCCGGAAGACCTCCTCCACGCCCTTATCGGCATGTGCATCATGGCTAAGCAGCCCGGCTGGGAGAAGAGCGTGATCCGACTTGTCGACATCTTCGTTGACGGCCTTTGCATCCTCACCGATGTAAAAGATCGTTGAGGCCGGGACAGCTGGGTGGGTCGTTTGGACCTGCAAGAGTTGCAAGGCAGCATTTCGCCGGCTGTTCCAAAGCAGCTCGCCGGAACTGGATTCGACTTCGAAGTGAGGCGGATCCTCAGCGAAGGGCAGCTATCCAACGTCTTTTGCTCGTAAGCAGCCGGTCCGCTCTCGCCCCGTAGAGGCACTGCCTATCTCTTCG
>CAXUKK010000389.1:0-1918 GCA_964251455.1 uncultured Enterovirga sp. | reverse complement strand
ACGATCTTAGCGGCTCTTGTTACGCCCTCCGCCTGGGCCGTTGGCCCATCGTACCTTGCCGTGGTCGTTCCCGGCGTTCTCGTCCTGCAGCTTGCGCCAGCGGTCGAGCCGTTCGGGATCGATGGTTCCAGCGGCCACCGCCGCCTGAACTGCGCATCCCGGCTCATGCGCGTGGGTGCAGTCGCGAAATCGACACTGCGCCGCCTGTTCCGTGATCTCGGCGAACAGAACGTCGAGACCTTCGGCGACGTCGCTGATCTGCAAGGTCCGGATCCCCGGTGTGTCGATTACCCAGCCGCCGCCTGCGATAAGGTGAAGCGAGCGGGCTGTTGTGGTGTGACGCCCTTTCGCGTCCTGTTCGCGCACGGGGCCGGTCTCCTGTTGCGGTTCCTCGATCTCGCCGACCAGCGTGTTCACCAAGGTCGACTTGCCGACGCCGGATGAGCCCACGAGCGCGACCGTTTGCCCGCGCCCGCACCATCGAGCCAGGGAGTGTGCCGTGCCGCTCGACTTCGGATTGACGATCACCACGTCAAGCCCGCGCTGCAGCATGCGCGCCTGGCGCTCGTATGAAGGCAGATCGTCGGTAAGATCTGCCTTGGTCAACAGGATGACCGGCTCCGTCCCCGCTTGGTTGGCCCAAGCCAGATATCGTTCGAGCCGGGCCGGGCTGAAATCCATGTTGCACGAGGTCACGATGAACAACGTGTCGATGTTGGCCCCAGCAAGCTGCGGAACCGTGCTGCCCGAGATGCGGCGCTCGATGACGGAGCGTCTCTCGAGGCGACGGTGGAGAATGAGGGTGACGGGATGGATAAGGACAAAGTCGCCAACGGCAAAGTGGCTCGTATTGACGTCGGACGCCAAGACAGGTTCGACCAGCCCTCGTGGAGACAGAGCTGTCAAGCGCGAGCGGTGGACCCTCGCGATGCGAACAGGTTCGAGCCCTGCATCGTCCGGTGTGATCTGCTCGGCAAAGAACGCACCCCAGCCCAGAGCAGAAAGTGGGTCATGCTCGGCGGATTCGGCTCCCGTTATCAATAGGTCGTCCGATGAGGAAGGGCTGTCACGATGTAATCTCCAATATTGAGGCAGAGCTTCCACGTCATCACGTCATGTTCCTCAACGAGTGAAGGCGGTACATCCGGACGTATGATCGAAACCAGTCTGACCTTTATACAAGGTCCCGCCCAAGACGCGAATGGTTGTGCTTCAGATCCACCTCTAGATCGGGGGCGGCAATCTCGCGGACGAATACATTTTGGTCGACGAGCAGACCGTCATCGCGCTCCCGGGGCTGACGGTCACGGCCAACGAGGTCGTCGCCGAAGATCCACAAGGCGACTGGTTTTTCGATCGGCACGACGTTGAGTAAACGATCTCAGCCTCGCCCGACACGCTGCCCTTGAAGCTACGAGAGACACCTAGACATTACTGCTGAAGAACCCCGACCGTCTTTTGAAGACTGCTCGTGCCGGGTTTGCAAAACGGCAGCTTTTCGGCTCCTTTGACCGAGGAGCGGACCGACCGCTTTCGGCCCCTATCTGCCGATTTGCGGGGGGAACGTTGCTCAGTTGGTCCACTCCTCGCCAAGGTTTTGTAATGCATCAGGCGGAATGAGCGGCCTACGCTCGAATGCGGCTGGACTTCTCCCGCGCCGCAAGCACTCGTCATTACACGGAACGGCCTGCGGGGCGCACCTGACGTGCAAGCCGCCACACCTCCTGAGCCTCCAGCACGCCGATGCGGGCTTCACTCAGTACGGGCGCCGGAATGGCCGGCGCTCAATGCTGAAGGAGGACGACATGACCAGACGATCCAGCAATGCTGGAGCCGACGCGGCTCCGACGATGACGGAGAACCCGGCGGCAAGAGGCTCTGAGCCAATGGCCGAGATCGGCGCTATGAGATCCACCCC
>CAXUKK010000388.1:0-2924 GCA_964251455.1 uncultured Enterovirga sp. | reverse complement strand
GTCCGATTTCATGGAGCGGGAGGGCTTCATCCGGTTCGAGTTCCCGGTCCTCATCCTGCTCTCGACCGTCGGCATGATGATGATGGTCTCCGCGAACGACCTCATCGCACTCTATCTCGGCCTCGAATTGCAGAGCCTCGCGGCCTACGTGGTCGCGGCGATCCACCGCGACGATGCGCGCTCGACCGAGGCAGGACTGAAGTATTTCGTCCTCGGCGCCCTCTCGTCGGGGATGCTGCTCTATGGCGCGTCGCTCATCTACGGCTTCACCGGGACCGTGTCGTTCCCGGCCATCGCCGAGGTGGTGCGCGGCGAGGCGCCGATCGGCCTCATTCTCGGGATCGTGTTCGTGGCCGCCGGGATCGCGTTCAAGCTCGCGGCCGCGCCCTTCCACATGTGGACTCCCGACGTCTACGAGGGTGCGCCAACGCCCGTGACGGCCTTCTTCGCCACCGCCCAGAAGGTGGCGGCGATCGCAATCGCGGTCCGCATCTTCATGGGTGCCTTCCCAGACGTCCTGCATGCATGGCGGCAGATCATCGTGTTCATCTCGATCCTGTCGATGGCTCTTGGCTCCTTCGCGGCGATCGGGCAGCGCAACATCAAGCGCCTGATGGCGTATTCGTCCATCGCGAATGTCGGCTACGCGCTGATCGGGCTCGCGGCCGGGACGCCGGAAGGCATCCAGGGCGTGATCGTCTACATGGCGATCTACCTCGCGATGACGCTCGGCGCGTTCGCGGCCATCATCGGGATGCGCCGCGGTGACCGCTACCTGGAGACGGTTGAGGAACTTGCGGGCGCCGCCACTACCCACCCCTGGCGCGCTTTCGCGCTCGCCATGATGCTGTTCTCGCTCGCCGGCATCCCGCCGCTCGCCGGCTTCTTCTCCAAGTGGTACGTCTTCTCAGCGGCTGTCGGCGCTGGGCTCTACACGCTCGCCGTCATCGGCGTCGTTACCAGCGTCGTGGGTGCCTTCTATTACATCCGGGTCGTCAAGGTGATGTACTTCGACGAGCCGAGGCCGGCCTTCGAGCGCATGGCGCCGGGTGCCGAGGCGGTGCTCATCGCGTGCAGCGTGGTCGTGACGCTATTCTGGCTCATCCCGGCGCCGCTCGTGGACTCGGCAGCGGCAGCAGCCCGCTCGCTGTTCTGAGCCGGATGGCGTTCGCACTCGCGCCGGAGGCTTTTCAGGCCGGGTACGGCCTCGTCGCTCACGACACGATCGGGTCGACGAACGCCGATGCGCTGGAGCGGCTCCGCGGGGGCGAAGCGGGACCGCTCTGGGTCGTGTCCGGGCATCAGAGCCAGGGCAGGGGACGCCGCGGCTTCCCCTGGAAGACCGAGGTCGGGAATCTCGCCGCGACGCTCGCACTGACGACGAGGGCGGCCCCTGCAACGATCGCCAATCTTGGCTTCGTCGCCGGGTTGGCACTGTTGAGTGCGCTGGATGGGGCCTGTGCGACCTTCGAGGCCGGGCTTCGCCCGGCACCTCAGGACGAGGGGGCCGGTGTGTCCGCCGACGTTCCTCACGCTGCGGGGCTGGCGCCGGCGCGCCTCGAAGCACCCGCCACCTCACCCTCAAATGGCCGAACGACGTCCTGGCAAATGGCGCTAAGCTTGCCGGCATCCTGCTTGAGACCGAGACGCTCGGACCGGAGAGGGCGGTCGTCATCGGGATCGGCGTCAACGTCGCGCACGCGCCGGACGGGGTCCCTTATCCGACTGCTTCGTTGCGCTCCCTCGGCTTCGGTGCCACAGCCGCGGACCTCTTCGCCGGCTTGAGCGCGGCGTGGGTCGACGCGGTCGCGGTCTGGGACGAGGGGCGTGGCTTCGGAACGATCCGTGATCTCTGGCTCGCCCGCGCGGCGGGCCTCGGCGGGCCTGTCTCGGTCCGGACCGGAGCGACGGTCCTGACAGGGATATTCCAGAACATCGACCGGCAGGGGCAACTCGTTGTCGAGACGAGTGTTGGCGAGATCAGGACGATCAGTGCCGGCGATGTTTACTTTGGTTCGGCGGCTACGGCGCGCCGGGAGGCAGTTGCGTGAACCCCAACGACGAACTCGTCTTCCTGCCCCTCGGAGGGGTCGGCGAGATCGGCATGAATGCCGCGCTCTATGGCTTCGGGCCGGAGCGCCGGCGCAAGTGGATCCTTGTCGATTGCGGCATGGGCTTCGCGAGCGAAGAGCACATGCCGGGGGTCGATGTGATGTACCCGGACCTGTCCTTCATCGAGAAGCGGAAGGATGACCTTCTAGGCATCCTCATCACGCACGCGCACGAGGACCATATCGGCGCGCTCGTCGAGATGTGGCCGCGCCTGCGCGCGCCCGTCTATGCCACGCGCTTTGCCGTCGGATTGATCGAGGCCCGCAAGCTGAGCCAGCCGGGTGCGCCCAAGATCCAGCTGAACGAGATCGCGCCGGGCGATCATCTGCAACTCGGCCCGTTCGACATCGAATACATCCCGGTCTCGCACTCGATCCCGGAATCGAACGCGGTGGCGATCCGCACGGAGGCCGGTCTCGTCGTCCATACCGGCGACTGGAAGATCGACCCGACGCCGTATCTTGGCGGGATAACCTCCGAGGACACGTTCCGGGCGCTCGGCGACGAGGGTGTTCTCGCACTCATCTGCGATTCGACGAACATCGTTCGCGACGGGGTGAGCCCGAGCGAATCGGAGGTCGCGGCCTCGCTGAAAGAACTCATCGCGAACGCGCCGCACCGTGTCGCCATCACGACCTTCGCGTCGAACGTCGCGCGCATCCGGGCGGTCGCCGAAGCGGCACAGGCCTGCGGCCGCGAGGTCGTCGTTGTCGGCCGTGCCATGGACCGCGTGATCGGCGTCGCCGAGGATTGCGGCTACCTGTCCGGGCTGAACGAATTCAGCCCGCCGCAGGCCTACGGCTATCTTGATC
>CAXUKK010000387.1:0-2968 GCA_964251455.1 uncultured Enterovirga sp. | reverse complement strand
CGCGCATACTTCATGTCGGGGCCGCTTGACCTCTTCGTGAGCAACGTCACACTGAGACCAAAGGCGGTCGGAGTGGCGTATGGTCCGCAATTTTGTGACGTGCTTGGGAGCCTTGTTGGTCGGTGCTTGCCAGATGGGTCCATCGGCACCCATCAACGCCGTGTTCGACCAGAAATCGTCCGAATACATCCTGAAGAGCGGGTCCGGCCGGATCGACGGGCAGGCGTTTCTGAAGCGTGACTATGGACGTCTGGTCACGGCAGCTGGGGAACGGGTCTTTCTGATCCCGGCAACTGCCTACGCGGTGGAGCGATTTGACCGGATGTTCGGGGGCGACCGGCGGTCCTACTACGGCAATCAGGTGGACGAGCCGCCGCCCGAGTATCTGACCTATCGGCGGGAGACGAAGGTCGACATGGGCGGAAAGTTCGCCTTCGAGAAGCTGGCGCCCGGCCGCTATATCGTGGCGACCCGTGTGTTCTGGACGGAGCCGAAATCCTTCTTCACCCATGGCGGCGCAATGTACGACGTCGTGGACGTGAAGAATGACGAGACGGCCACGGCGATCATCTCGGGCAAGTAGTTTTGTCGGGAAGTGCCCCGAGATCAGGGGCGGCCGCTGTCCGCCTCGTCTGCGCTCGGGACGGTGTCGTCCCAGCCCAGGAAGGCGGCGAACTCGGAAGCCGGGCTGCGGTCCGTGACCAGCCCGTTCTCGGGCGCGTCCGGGTCGGCATAGCCGAGCGACATGCCGCAGACGACGATCTCGGTCTCCGGGATGGGCAGGTGCTTCCGGATGACTTCGTGGAACGGCGCGAAGGCGGCCTGAACGCAGGTCTCCAGCCCGTGCGCCCTGGCGGCGATCATGATGTTCTCGAGGAACATGCCGTAATCGAGCCAGCTGCCGATCTCGAGCCTTCGATCGATCGTGAAGATCAGGCCGACCGGGGCATCGAAGAACAGGAGGTTGCGGGCGTGCTGGTGCTTCATGCGTTCGGTGTCGCCGCGCCCGATCCCGAGGAGGCCGTAGAGGCCGAACCCGACCGTCCGCCGCCGCGTCAAATAGGGCTCGAAGAAGCTCTCCGGATAGTAGCGGTATTCGGCGCTTAGGCCTCCCACTTCACCGGAAGAATGGCGCTCGACCAGCGCTTCGGCGAGAGCTTCCTTCACCTGCCCGGCAACGACATAGGCACGCCAGGGCTGCATGTTCGTGCCGCTCGGCGCGCGTGCAGCGACGTCGAGAAGGTGCTCGACGATGTCGCGGGGAACGGGGTCCGGCTTGAACGCGCGAATACTGCGGCGGCCAACGATCGCCGCCTCGACCGCGTCCCGAGGTTCGCTCAATCTGGTGCGCCTGCAGCCACTTGCGCGGAGTTCCGCAGACCGCGCCTGAGCGACTAAGCCGTGCGACGGACCGGAAGCTCTTCCGAGATCGTCGTGAAGATCTGGCGCAGCCAGGCATCGGCTTCCTTGGCGCGCGTCTCGGCTTCTTGAGCGCGTCCTTCTGCAGCGCGAACCCGCGCCTCCAGCGCCTGGATCCGAAGCTCCGCGTTCTTCAGTTCCTCGGCAGCCCGCTGGGCAAGGCCATGCGTGCGAGCCTCGGCCTCGCGGGTCCGCTCTTCGGCGGCCTTGATCGCCTGCGCGGCCTCGTGGACGAAGTCGATCGCTGTCGCGAATTCGCGTGCCGTGACAGGGCCGGACACTTTGGCGGCCGGAGCCAACTCGCCCTCCACACCCTTCGGGGCAGGGGCCGCGAACCGGAGCACTTTCTCGATGCCCTCGGAGACCGACTCGGTCCTGGGACGCTCAGCCGGAATCGGCGCCATGTCTTCGGGTTGGAGACGAAGTGCCTGTTCCATGTGTCCGTACGCCCCGGGAGATTCTATTCCCCTAGCTATCATGCCGTATGGTAAATGCGAACTTAACGGCGAGGCGGCTTGGCCAGTGCGACGCCCTGGAGCCGCCTTGAAGCGCGGCGGCGCGGCTGTTACTTGCTGAGGCAATCCCCAGAGATCTTAGAAAGCCGGACCCGGACCGATGGCCCGTGAATTCATCTATCACATGAACGAGCTGACCAAGACCTTCCCGAATGGGAAGAAGGTCTTGGACAACGTCAACCTGTCCTTCTACCCGGATGCCAAGATCGGCGTGTTGGGCGTGAACGGCTCCGGTAAGTCGACGCTCCTGCGCATCATGGCGGGCGTGGACGAGGAGTGGCAGGGCGAAGGCTTCGTCGCCCAAGGGGCTCGGGTGGGCTACTTGGCCCAGGAGCCGCAGCTCGATTCGACGAAGACGGTGCGCGAGAACGTTCTGGACGGTGTCGCGGCCCATCAGGCGGTGCTCGATCGCTACAACGAACTCGCGATGAATTATTCCGAGGAGACCGCCGACGAGATGACGCGGCTCCAGGACGAGATCGACTCCAAGGGACTCTGGGACCTCGATTCCCGCGTCGACCAGGCCATGGGCGCTCTCGGCTGCCCGCCCGGCGACTGGACAGTCGACCAGCTATCAGGCGGCGAGCGGCGGCGGGTGGCTCTATGCCAACTGCTGCTGTCCCAGCCGGAGCTCCTGCTTCTCGACGAGCCCACCAACCACCTGGACGCCGAGACGGTTGCCTGGCTCGAGGCGCATCTGCGGAGCTATCCGGGCGCCATCCTGATCGTCACCCACGATCGCTACTTCCTGGACAACGTCACGGGCTGGATCCTGGAGCTCGATCGCGGCCGGGGCATTCCTTACCAGGGGAACTACTCCTCTTGGCTGGTCCAGAAGCAGAAGCGCCTTGCCCAGGAATCGCGCGAGGACGAGACGCGCCAGCGCACGATCGAGCGGGAGCGGGAATGGGTGTCGGCCTCCCCGAAGGCCCGGCAGGCGAAATCGAAGGCCCGTATCCAGCGCTATGAGGATCTCGTCGCCCGGGCGGAGGAGCGTGGACCGACGGCCGCTCAGATCGTGATCCCGATCAAGG
>CAXUKK010000386.1:0-2971 GCA_964251455.1 uncultured Enterovirga sp. | reverse complement strand
TCGTCCACGGGCCAAATCGGGCGGCGTATCCGGCGGTAGGGCCGGGAGAAGAAGTCTTTGGTGCAGAGAGCGCCCGTGTCCACCTCGACGACCTCCCGGGCGATGGGTTCGAACGCGGCCCTGAAATGCTGCATCGATTTGACGGCAATGGTCGCGCAGCGGATCGGATCGACGCCCAGGGAGGTGAACTGGGCCAGGTCTATCGCCTGGCCGTTGTTGGAGATGACGATCACGTCGATCCCCCCGACCCGGAGTCGCAGGGAAAGTCCGTAGCTGCGCCTCACGCCGCCACCCATCGGCCCGTGCAGCACCATTTCGCCGTCGGTAAGCGCCGCCACTCGGCCCGTGACACTCAGCGGTCCCCCGCCGACGGACGGGTCGACCTTCCCTCCGAGCAACAGTGTGACGTTGCTTCCTACGCCGGCGGCCGTCGCCTGCCGGACAGCCTCTGGATCGCAGATCGCATGGAAGGCCGCCTCCTGCAGGTCGGCTTCGATCATCGCGCGCAACAGGGTGGTCGCGTCGCCGTAGGCGCCGGCCCCCGGATTATCCGAATAATCGGCGATCACGAGCGGCCTATCGGCGTTCGGTTCTCCAGCCTTGGCCGCCGCGATGACATCCGGAAGCGCAGTGAACTCGATGGTCGAAAAGCGGCGCTCGGCCCACATATAGTCCGCAAGGCTGTCTGCCGCGGCCTGGCCCGACGCGAGATCGCCATCCACGGTGACCGCGACGGAAGGGCCGATGTCGTGCACGTCGGCTGAGGAGAACCCCGCCTGGATGCTCACAGCGAGCGCGCGACCCGCACCCTCGAGCTCGTCGCCACGCCGCAGAAGTTCGATCATGGGTGCCGAAGTCGTCCGGCCGCCGTCGAGCGCATAGAGGATCGGCGGCCGGGCCAAGGCCACCACCGGCCGAACCTCACCGGCCATGGCGCGTTCGAGCAGGCGGGCCGCCTGCCAGGTCCGCTCGTGCTGGTCGACATGCGGATAGGTCCGGTAGGCGATGAGCGCGTTGACGCTCCGCGCCATCAGGTCCGTGACGGTCGCATGAAGGTCGAGGACCGCCACGACGGGAACGGCAGCACCGAGAGCGTCCCGAAGCCGCCGCAAGAGTTCGCCCTCGCCATCGTCGTGCGAGACCGTCGACATCGCACCGTGGAGATGGAGCAGGACGCCGTCGGCTCCTGGCACGGCATCCAGGATCAGGGCGGCAACGCGTTCGAGAATCCCGTCCGTGACTCGTCCCGACGGATTGGCATGGGCGACGACCGGGTGTGCCACCGCCCAGCCGAACAGATCGGCGGCCTCGAACGCGGCCCCGAGCGCAGTCCGAGTGCCGCGATACGCGGCAGGGATCTCGTTGCCGAGATCGAAGGCGCAGCGACGGAACGCGGCCTCATCGGTCGCCTGCACGCTGAAGGTGTTCGTCTCGTGCATGAACTCAGCCACGAGCACGCGCTTGGCCATGATGGCTTCGCCCTGCAAACGGTCGATATCAGGCCCTGGGGCGTTCGCTCGGAACCGCGAGGTAGCAGAGCGGCTGTCCGGGGCGGGGGTTGCGGTTCGGGAAGACGAGGCAGCCGTCCTCCGGCATGGTCACGAGCGTGCCGTCCGCCCGCCGCGCGATGGCGGCGCCGGCCGGGACGGCATCGCCCGTGAGCCAATCGCCTTCGATCCGGTCTCCATCGTGTTCGCACACGAGCGCATCGGTGATCCGGATCGCCTGGGCGACCGTCACTGGCGGTGCTGGGGCGTCGGTGATCCGAAGATGGGCGAGGGTGGCCAAGATCCCCGCAAAGCCGACATCGGCTCCGAAGGGGTCGCCATGCGTGCCGCATTCGAGCGTCACCCCGTAGCCGCCGCAGAAGCGCATGTATTCGGTCGTGCCGATGCCCTCCATCGGCGAGAGGGGCGGAAAGCCGAGCCGCGCCCGCTCGGCCAGGTACCGGTCATAGCCGTCCAGCCAGCCATGGATCGCGAGCTCGGCGCCGAGCCGGATCGCGACCGCCCACTCGGCCTCGGCGTGCGCGAAGGGCTCCATCGGCCCCTCGTTGTCGAGCGGCCCCGCGAACACGAAGGGTCGGCCGGGGCCCGTGAAGGAATGAAGGTCGAGAAGGACATCGTGGGCCCGAAGGATCGGGCAGAGAAGGTTGCCGAGGCGGTCCTCGTTATCGGACGGTATCGGGCGCTCGCGCAGGTCGCGATTGAGGTTCCGCTCGCCCTCCCGCGTGTTCTGCCGGAACGCCTGAGGGTTCGCGACCGGCAGGAAGGTCACCTCGCCGCGCTTCAGCGCGATGCCGGCGGACCGGATCTCAGCGAGCGCCCGGCCTATCGCCTGCGGGCCGCAGGTCTCGTTGCCATGGACAGCGCCAACCACCAGCAGGCGCGGGCCCGGCCGTCCGGTGGCAAAGCGGATCGTCTCCAGAGCGATGTCGCCGATCGTCATCTTAGACCCGGCCGGTTCGAGACTGCGGATCGAGCACGTCCCGTAGCCCGTCTCCAAGAAGGTTGAGGCCGAGCACGGTGACAAAGATCGCGAGTCCGGGAAAGACCGAGATCCATGGCGCGGTGGTGATCTGGTCGCGCGCATCCGACAGCATGGAGCCCCAACTCGGAGCCGGCGGCCTGATGCCGAGGCCGAGAAAGGACAGTGCCGCTTCGGCCAGGACGGCACCACCCATCCCGAGCGTGCCGATGACGATCAGGGGCCCGAGCATGTTCGGGAGAAGCTCACGCAGCATGATGTGAAGGTCGCCGTGACCGACGGCCTTTGCTGCCTGCACGTAGGGCTGAGCCTTGAGCGAGAGCGCCGATGCGCGGGCGAGCCGGCACGTGAAGGACCAGTTCGTGAGCCCGAGCGCGATGAGCAGGCTGGTCAGACCCGGCGAAAGCACCGCCATGATGGCAAGCGCGAAGACGAGCGAGGGGATCGCAAGCATCATGTTGGTCAGGCCGGAGACAATGTCGTC
>CAXUKK010000385.1:0-2983 GCA_964251455.1 uncultured Enterovirga sp. | reverse complement strand
GACGCTGCCGCCGTGCTCCAGCGCGAGGACATCGCGACCGCGAATGCCAATGTCTAGAAGACGCTTCGCGCAAAATGCATGGAGTTCGTCGAGGTCGACACCGCGGCCTTCCGGGCAAAGCTCCAATCGGCGGGGTTCTACAAGGAATGGCGCGGCCGCTTCGGCGAGGACGCCTGGAAGCTGATCGAGAAGGTGACCGGTCCAATCGCCTGAGCCGATGAGCAGGAACGCAGCCACTCCTTCTTCCGCGACGGGAGGAGGAGTGCGCGTCACCGCGGGCGCCCTATGAACATCAACATGGCCACGAACGCGGGGATCGCAGCGGCGCCACCTCTCGGAACCGCTCTGACGAGGGCGGAGACCGGTTTGCGCCGGACGGTCGAGGCCGCGGCCGGCGCGTTGGTCGCCGTCGAGACGGCGATCCTCTTCGCCGGCGTCGTGTCGCGCTACGTGTTCCACGCGCCGCTGACCTGGTCGGACGAACTCGCGTCGATCCTGTTCCTCTGGCTCGCGATGCTTGGCGCGGTCGTGGCGTATGGCCGGGTCGAGCACATGCGCATGAGCGCGCTCGTCCGCCGGAACGGGCGCGAGATCCCGTTCGCGGAGGCGCTGTCGCTGGCCGCCGGCTTGTCCTTCCTGGCTCTCGTCCTCTTGCCGGCCGTCGAATACGCCCATGACGAGATGATGATCGTCACGCCGGCGCTCGAGATCCCGAACGTCTGGCGCGCCGCCGCCATGCCGGTCGGCATCGGCCTGATGATCGTCCTCGGGCTGCTCCGCATCGCCAAGCTCGGGCGGCTCACCGACATCGTCATCGCGTTCGCGCTCGTCGCGGCGATCGGATTCGGCCTCTGGGCCGCGAAGCCGCTCTTCGTTGCAATGGGGAACTACAAGCTCCTCGTCTTCTTCGTCGGCCTCGTCGGCGCGGCCGTGCTCTGCGGCATCCCGATCGCCTTTGCGTTCGGGCTCGGCACCTTCTCGTTCCTGGCGCTGACTACCCGCACGCCCCTGACCGTGGTGGTGTCGCGGCTCGACGAGGGAATGAGCCATCTCATCCTCCTCGCCGTGCCTCTCTTCGTGTTCCTTGGTCTGCTGATCGAGATAACCGGGATGGCGCGCCGCATGGTTGCCTTCCTGGCGAGCCTCATCGGGCACATGCGGGGCGGCCTCCAATACGTCCTCGTCGGCGCCATGTACCTGGTGTCCGGCATCTCGGGTGCAAAGGCGGCGGACATGGCCGCGGTCGCGCCCGTGCTGTTTCCGGAGATGAAGGCGCGCGGCGCCCGGCCGGGCGAGCTCGTGGCGCTGCTATCGGCGACAGGTGCTCAGACGGAGACGATCCCGCCCTCGCTCGTGCTCATCACGATCGGCTCGGTCACGGGCGTATCGATCGCGGCCCTTTTCACGGGCGGCCTCCTGCCGGGCCTCGTGCTCGGCCTCACGCTGTGCGCTGTCGTGTGGTTTCGCTACCGGCACGAGGACCTGTCGCATGTGCGGCGGGCGAGCAGGCGGGAGATCGGCGTCGCGCTCGCCTTCGCACTGCCCGCCCTCGTCCTGCCCGTCATCATCCGGGCGACGGTCGTCGAGGGGATCGCGACGGCGACCGAGGTGTCCACCATCGGCGTGGCCTATGCGCTGTTCTACGGCGTGCTCGCCGCGATCCTGTTTCGCGAACAGGTCGCCTGGAACCGCCTCTGGCCGGCGCTGGTCGATACCGCCTGCCTGTCGGGCGCGATCCTCCTCATCATTGGGACCGCGACCGGCATGGCCTGGGCGCTTACGCAATCGGGCTTCTCGCGTCAGCTGGCGGCGGCCATGACCGGCCTTCCTGGCGGCGCGCTCACCTTCATGGCTGTGTCGATCGTCGCGTTCGTGATCCTCGGTTCCGTGCTCGAGGGCATTCCGGCGATCGTGCTGTTCGGGCCGTTGCTGTTCCCGATCGCCAAGCTCGTCGGCATCCACGAGGTCCATTATGCGATGGTCGTGATCCTCGCGATGGGGATAGGGCTGTTCGCGCCGCCCTTTGGCGTCGGGTATTACGCTGCCTGCGCAATCGGGCGGGTCGACCCGTCGGAGGGCCTGAAGGCGATCTGGCCCTACATGCTGGCCCTCCTGATCGGCACGATCGTGATCGCCCTGGTGCCCTGGCTTTCGATCGGTTTCCTGAAAACCTGACGCTCCGTCAGCGGGCAGGTTTCTCCCGTCGTCTCTCCGCGCGCCCGATCTCCTCTGCCCGCTTCAGCGCGCCGCCCTGCCGCTCTGGGTCCGTCTGCCTGGGAACGACGGCATCGATAACTCGTGTGATCGCCGCCTCGACTTGCGCCTGCGGCGGGGTTTCGGCTCCTGCCGGAATACCGGCGCGGGCCCGAGGGTGTTGGCTACGCTTGCTCATGCGAACCGCACGTAGCGGATCCGTGGCCTACTCCGCATTCGCAAAGGACAGGGGAGCCGCGCGCCCGAACGGCTGGCCAACTTTGCCGGCCGTCCGGATCCCGTCATTCGGGTCAACGCTGAGCCTGGCCCTGGAGCAGCGGCGTGATGCGGCGCACGGTCACGCGCCGGTTCTCGCGCGAGGCATCCTGGGTGCTCACCTTCAGGTACTGCTCGCCGTAGCCCTAGGTTGTGAGGTTCTCCGGCGCGACCCGATAAACCCGGGTGAGCAGGTTAGCCACCGACTGGGCGCGCCGGTCCGAAAGCGACAGGTTGTCGATGTCGGATCCGACGGCGTCCGTGTGACCTTCGATCAGGAACACCTCCTGCGGATTCTGTGTAAGCGTCCGATTGATCGCCTGCGCCATGGCGGACAGCCGCGGCGCCTGGTCGGGCGTGATCTCCCAGGATCCGGTCTCGAACGTGATCGTGTCGACGTCGACCGGCGCATGCGGGCGCGTAGGTTCGGACTGTAGCGGACCTGGTCGAGCGTGTAGCGCTCCCGGATCGGCTCCAGCGGTGGCGCCGACAGCGTCTCGTAGATCAGCTCAGG
>CAXUKK010000384.1:0-2989 GCA_964251455.1 uncultured Enterovirga sp. | reverse complement strand
CGTCATCGCGCGGTGATTAGGTGAGGAGCGGGAACGGCGACGCACTCCCTCTCCCAAAGGGAGAGGGTTGGGGTGAGGGGAGTGACCTCTCCGGACAGGGCGCTCCCCTTCACCCTGTCCCCCTCACCGGCGGGGCGAGGGGACCCGCGCTCCGCTTCCTGCTGTTGAGCTTTGCGGCGCTTCTCCCGCTCCTCCTCGCCGTCCTCATCCTCGACCGCGCCCGGCTCGACACCCCCAACCCCACCCCGATCCTCTACGACCGCAACGGCGCGTTCCTCGCCCAGCTCGGCAACGAGAGTGCGGCCGAGACCGGCGGGCGGCAGATCGATTACGGGTACTGGCCGCTGGAAAAGCTGCCCGAGCGCGTCGTCGCGGCGACGCTGGCGCTGGAGGATCGGCGTTTCCGCGCGCATCCGGGCGTGGATCCGCTCGCGCTCGCCCGGGCGCTGAAGCAGAACCTCGCGACCGGCCGGCGCATTTCGGGCGCCTCGACGATCGCCATGCAGGTCGCCCGCATGCAGCGGCCGGCATCCCGCCATATGGGCTCGAAGGCGATCGAGGCCGCGACCGCGATCGCGCTGACGCTGCGCTACGGCCGCGACGCGATCCTGGCGCAATATCTCCGTCTCGTTCCCTACGGCAACGGCAGCCACGGGATCGCCCATGCGGCCCGGTTCTATCTCGACAAGCCGGTCGACGACCTGTCCTGGGCCGAGATCGCTCTTCTCTCCGCGATCCCTCAATCGCCGACGCTGATGAACCCGCTCCGGCCGGACGGGCTCGTCCGGGCCGTCCGGCGCGGTCATGCGATGCTCGACGAACTCGGCCGGCAGGGACTTGTGACGCAAGCCGAACTCGCCCTCGCGCATCGGCAGCTCGGTGAGATCGCGCCACCGCCGCGCCCCCGCCGCCCGGCCGCGCTTCACGCGCTGCTCCGCTTCGAGGCGATGCGCGATGCCGGCGACCTCGTGCCGGCCCGCCCGGGGGATCCGCGGATCACGACGAGCCTCGATCTCGACATCCAGGATCGCGTCGCGCGCCATGCCCGCAAGCACCTCGCCGGCTGGCGCGGCGCGGGGGCAGAGCAGGTGGCCGCCATGATCGTCGAGCGCGGCACCGGCCGCGTCCTCGCGTCGCTCGGCTCCGTCGATTACCGCGACCGGCGCGGCGGCGCGATCGACTTCACCCGGGTCCAGCGCTCGCCGGGCTCGACGCTGAAGCCTTTCATCTATGGGCTGGCCCTGGAGCGCGGGCTGCTGCGCACCAGCGACGTCATGGCCGATCTGCCGGACGGCGCGGCGGGCATCGGCAATGCCGACGGCAGCTTCCTCGGGCCGATGCTGCCGCGCCAGGCGCTGGCGAATTCCCGCAACGTGCCGGCGGCCAACCTCCTGCGCGAGATCGGACTCGAAACGGCCTTCCGGCATTTCCGCAGTCTCGGCCTGCACGACCTCGAAGTCCCGGCCGAGACGTTCGGGCTGTCGATGGCGATCGGGTCGCTGCCGACGAGCCTCGACGGGCTCATGCGGGCCTATGGCGCCCTGGCCGATGACGGCGTGATGCGGGACCTCGTCTGGTACGCGGGCGAGCGCACCCCGCCACCGCGCCGCGTGCTCTCGGCCGAGAGCGCCCGGCTCGTGACCCTGTTCCTGGCCGATCCGCTCGCGCGGCTGCCGAGCTTCCCGCGCTACGGCGCCTCCGAATTCCCGTTTCCCGTCGCACTCAAGACCGGGACCAGCCAGGGCTACCGCGATGCCTGGCTTCTCGGCTTCTCGGCGAAATACGTCGTCGGGATATGGGTCGGCCGACCCGATGCGGGCACGATGAGCGGGCTCTCGGGCGGTCGCGCGGCGGCCCGGCTCGCGCATGCCATCTTCGAGGACCTGCATGGCTCGAAGCCCGGAGACCTCGCCGAGCTAGGCTTTCCGGCACCTGAGGGCAGGGTGCCGGTCGAACTCTGCGTGATCGGCGGCAAGCGCTCGGCCGGCGCCTGCGGGCCGACGCTGACGGAATGGGTCAAGCCGGACGAGGTGCCGCCGGTCGAGGAGGCGGCCGTGTTCCGGTCGACCCCGGAGGGCGGCGAGCGGCTCGAGTTGATCGTGCCCGCGGCCCACCGGTCCTGGGCGCGGCAGGAAGCCTACCCGATGGGGGAGGCATCCCAGCCGCAGATTGGCCCGGTCCGGCTCACGGTCGCGGCGCCCGAGCAGAACGCCCGCATCTGGCGCAACCCCGATGCCCCTCCCGCCGCGAACCGGCTCGTCCTCAAGGCTCATGTCGAGCCGCGCGTGCCGCAGATCGTCTGGTACGTGGACGGCGAGCCGTTCGCCGTCACCGACCCGGACATCCCGGTCTCCTGGCCGATGAAGCCCGGGCTGCATCGCTTCCAGATCAGGCTGCCGCTCGAGGCCGGCGCGTCACGTCCGGTCCGGGTCGTCGTGGAATAGGCGACAAGGGCTACCCGCCTGAACCGAAACGACATTTCGGCCCGGCGAAACAAGCTTGGCCGCCGTGACATCGGCCCGAAATCGCCTGGTTCTAGATCTGATCCCGCTTCGAACGAGGCGCCGACGGGGACCGGGCGACCTGCCTGGAACCCGCCGAACGATCCGATCATCAGCGGTCCGACAAAGCCGCGTTGTGCACCAGGAGAGCATCATGAAGACCGTCGCTATCGCCGCCCTCGTCGTCGCCGCTGCCGCCTTCGCGGGCGATGCCCAGGCAGCCCGCCTTTCGTCGACGCCGGCCCATGCCGGCACCCTCAACTGCACGCTCGATTCGAGCGCTGGCCTCGTGTTCGGCTCGGTCCGCAGGGTCGATTGCCAGTTCGACCGCTACGATCGTCGCGGCCGCCTCGTGCGCGAAAACTATTCCGGCACGATGAAGCGCGCCGGCTTCGATGTCGGCGTCGCCGGCCCGCAGGCGGTGTCCTACCGGGTGACCACGATGGGCGGCCGCGCGAATCGCGGCATGCTCGCCGGTGCCTTCGATG
>CAXUKK010000383.1:290-3008 GCA_964251455.1 uncultured Enterovirga sp. | reverse complement strand
CCTTGTACGAGCGGTACAGCAGGTACTCGACGGTCATGCCCTTCAGCATGATGGCAGCCGCGATCTCGTCGGAGATGCCCTCCGGCAGCTTCACGGCGATGGCGGCCGGGACGTTGCGCTCGGCCGTGTAGCAGCCCAGCGCTGCCACGTAGGCGACCCGGTCACCGACCGTGAAACCGCTGACACCCTCGCCGATCGCAGTCACCTCGCCGGCACCTTCGTTGCCCGCGATGAACGGAAGCGTCGGGGCCTTGTACTGGCCGGTGCGGAAATAGGTGTCGATGTAGTTGACGCCGATCGCGGTCTGCCGGACCCGCAACTCGCCTGCGCCAGGCGCGGGAACGTCGATCTCCTCGTATGTGAGGACCTCGGGCCCGCCATATTGATGAACCCGAACTGCCGCGACCATGTCTCTCTCCCTTTGTCTGGCGAAGCCATTAGAAGGGGGTTCGGCGAACGGCAACCGTGCCGCAAGTCGGGGGTCAGATGAGCGACAGGCAGTTCGACATCGTGGTCGTGGGGGCCGGAGCCGTCGGGCTCGCGGGCGCCCTCGCCTTCGCCCAGGCAGGGTTCTCGACCTGCCTCGTAGGGCCGGCGCCGGAACGGCGGGATGGCCGGACGGCGGCACTTCTCGAGACATCGCTCGCCTTCCTGCGGGCCCTCGGCCTTGGGCCGGCCCTAGAGCGCGCCTCTCAGCCGCTGCGCACGATGCGCCTCGTCGATGACACGGAGAGTCTGTTCCGCCCGCCCCCTGTCGAGTTCCGGGCAGCCGAGATCGGCCTCGACGCGTTCGGCCGCAACATCGAGAATGCCGAGCTTGTGGAACTCCTGTCCGGTCAGGTTCGGAGCGAACCGCGGATTACCTGGATCACCGAGCTCGCAGCCGGCTTGGCCGGCGAGGCTATGGATCAAGTCAGGCTGGTAGACGGGTCCTCGGTATCAGGTGCGCTGGTCGTAGCCGCCGACGGTCGCAAATCCCGTCTGCGCCAGGAGGCAGGGATCGAGGCGCGGGAGACGCGGTACCCGCAGGTCGCCCTGACGACCATCCTGCGGCATGAGCGCGAGCACAGCGATATCTCGACGGAATTTCACACCGGGTCAGGTCCCTTCACCCTGGTCCCCCTCCCCGGCCGACGCTCAAGCCTCGTCTGGGTAAGCCGTCCGTCGGCAGCCGAGCGGCTGATGCAACTCGCAGACGCGGACCTCGCGCGCACCATCGAGAGCCGGTCCCACCGTATTCTCGGGAAGGTCGAGATCGACGGTCCGCGCGGTGTCGTTCCCCTGTCCAGCCTGCGCGTCGGGGAACTTCATCGCGGCCGGCTGGCGCTTGTCGGAGAGGCCGCGCATGCCGTTCCGCCAATCGGTGCTCAGGGCCTCAATCTCGGCTTTGCCGATCTGCAGGTCCTCACGGAGCTCGCGACCTCAGCACGGGCCGCCACCCAGGACATTGGCGACACCGCCCTGCTCTCCCGCTACCAGCAGGCGCGGCTACGGGACATCCAGGTGCGCACGACCGCCATCGACGGCCTGAACCGGGCCCTTCTCTCGGGCCTGCTGCCCCTCGATCTTGCCCGCGGCTTCGGCCTCGGCCTCTTGGCCCGCATCGGCCCGCTCCGCCGCGCCGTCATGCGGGCCGGGCTCGGTGCCGGACGGCTCAGCGGAACGGGTTCAGGGGCAGGGTCCCGGTCTGGGTCAGCAGGATGAAGACTGTCAGCGTGACGATGGACACGATCGTCCCGACGAGCACGCAGGCCGAGGCACGTTCGATCCCGACCTCGTACTGACGCGCGAGGACGAAGATGTTCAGGGCCGGCGGCAGCGCGGCCATGACGATCGCCGCCTCGACCCAGACGGGATCGAAGCCGCCGAACGCCGCGAGCACCAGCCAGACGATCAGCGGGTGCAGGACGAGCTTGATCAGGACGAGCCAGCCCACCTCGGGCGGGAGCCTGCCGACCGGCCGCATTGCCACAGTGACGCCGAGCAGGAACAGGGCGCAGGGTGCGGACGCCCCCGAGAGCCAGCCGATCATCGTGTCGATGGCGGCCGGCGGCCGTATCCGGAAGACGCTGGCCAGGATGGCGACGATCGTCGCCATGACGAACGGATGCGTCAGGACCTTGCGAACGACGTCCAAGGCAGTGGCCAGCGCGCTCCTTCGGTCGACGCCTGCCAGAGCCATCAGGGCAGGCGTGGCGGAGAACAGGAAGATCGTGTCGAACACGAAGATGAGCGCGACAGGCGCGCTCGCACCCGGTCCGAGCAGGCCGAGGATCATCGGCGGCCCCATATAGCCGATATTGGAATAGGATCCGGCGACGGCGCCGAGCACCGTCTCCGGTGGACGCAGGCGGTTGAGCCGTCCGGCCAGGAACGACAGCGCGAAAGCGACGGCGGTGGAGAGCGTCGTGCCCGCGATGAAGGGCCAGTTCGCAAGCTCGCTGATCGGCTTCTCCGAGATCAGCCGAAAGAACAGGCAGGGCAGCGCAAGGTAGATCAGGAAGAGCTGCATCCAGGCGAGCCCGGCCTCGGGCACCTTGGCGAGCCGGGCGAACGCGAAACCGAGAGCGATCACGCCGAAGAACGGGAACAGCAGGTTGAACAGGCCGACCGAGTCGGACATCAGGCCTCGCGTGGAACGAAGCGGTTGTGGCAACCGCCGCCGGCCTTCGCAACCCGCGCCGGCGCAAGTTGACCGGCGAAGCGCGCGGGCCGCAA
>CAXUKK010000383.1:0-280 GCA_964251455.1 uncultured Enterovirga sp. | reverse complement strand
CAGGAGATTGAACAGGCCGACCGTATCGGACATCGGACCTCACGCGAGATGGTCGCTTCTCGCAACGCGAGGCCGCTGCCGCAACCCGCGCGGTTGACGTGCGTGGCGCGTGGCCGCCAGAACTTCGTTGCGACCCCGCCGGGACCGAGGTTCACATGAAGCTGCCCCGCCGTTTCTTCCAGCCGCTGGCGATCGGTGCACCGGCACCGCTTCCCGAGCTTCCCGTCCGGCTGGAGCGGATGATCCATTTCATCCCACCCCACGTCGAGAAGATGCGGGC
>CAXUKK010000382.1:0-3009 GCA_964251455.1 uncultured Enterovirga sp. | reverse complement strand
CCTTCTTCTCGAGCGGCGCTGCCTGGGCGAGCGCCTGCGTCGCGAGCCCGACGGGGAAGAACTGCGAGATCGCCGCGAGCGCTGTCGAAGCTCCGACCGCCTTCAGGAAGGCACGGCGCGATGCGTCGTGCGGAAACAGCGCTCGCATGAGCGCGCCCTCGACGACCCGCCCGGTCTGACCATCCGGGTCCAGGGCAGCCGCATGCTCGGCCGCGCTGCCGTGCTGCCCGCACGAGCAGCCGGTGCGACGAAGGCGGCGGCTTGCATCGAAGGGATCGTCAAAGGTCGACATCGGCATCTCGTGTTGCTCGATCCCGAGTCGCAACCGATGTGCCAGTTTTTTGGGCGAACCATCACGAGGCCGTCAGGAGCGCGACGTCACTCCTTGATGAGTTCGCGGCAGCGCGGGGAGTGGGTGAAGGCGCAGTCGCCAAGCATCGCCCAGCTCCGCATGCGCTCCAGCATCCAGATCGCGCCGAGCGCGAGCACGATGGCGAACACGACCCCGATCAGCCCGCCATAGCGGGCGCGCCAATCCTCGGGCTCCGGTGTCTGTTGGTCCATGCCGCGTCATACCAGAAGGCGGGAGCTAAGCGAGCCGTCATCGGCCGGCGGTGAACCAAGCTTGGCCAGCCGCGTTCTTCGCCCGCGGCGCCGGGCCCTCTGCCCGAATTGCCTTTGCACGTGGTTTGGTTCAAGCGACCAACGCGTCCAGGCAGCCCGATACAAGCGCGGATCGATCGACATGGCGAAGTGGGTCTACACCTTCGGCGACGGCAAGGCCGAAGGCGAGTCCAGCATGCGGGACCTGCTTGGCGGCAAGGGCGCGAACCTCGCCGAGATGTCCAATCTGGGTTTGCCCGTGCCGCCCGGCTTCACCGTCCCGACGGCAGTGTGCACCTACTTCTACGATCATGGCCGGCAGTACCCGCCGGAACTCGAGGCGGACGTCTCGCAGGCGCTGGACTACATAGGCAAGCTGACCGGCAAGGTCTTCGGCGACCCGGAGAACCCTCTCCTGGTTTCCGTCCGTTCGGGGGCCCGCGCGTCCATGCCGGGCATGATGGATACCGTGCTCAATCTCGGGTTGAACGACGTCACGGTCGAGGCAATCGCCCAATCCGCGAACGATCGCCGGTTCGCCTATGACAGCTATCGCCGCTTCATCACGATGTACTCGGACGTGGTGCTGGGCGTGGAGCACCACAATTTCGAAGAGGCTCTCGACCTCTACAAGGACCGCAAGGGGCTTTCGCTCGATACGGATCTCGTTGCGGACGACTGGGCGGAGCTCATCACCCGGTACAAGAAGATCGTCCAGACGGAACTCGGCAAGCCGTTTCCGCAGGACGCCAAGGAACAGCTCTGGGGCGCGATGGGCGCCGTCTTCGGGTCCTGGATGAATGCCCGCGCAATCAAGTATCGCGAGCTAAACGGCATCCCGGCCTCATGGGGCACTGCCGTCAACGTCCAGGCCATGGTCTTCGGCAACATGGGTGAGACCTCGGCGACGGGCGTCGCCTTCACGCGCAATCCTTCGACGGGCGAGAACGCGCTCTATGGCGAGTTCCTCATCAACGCGCAGGGCGAGGACGTCGTCGCCGGCATCCGCACGCCGCAGGACATCACCGAGGTCGCCCGCATCGCGTCCTCTTCCGACAAGCCTTCGATGGAGCGGGCGATGCCGGAGGCCTACGCCGAGCTCGTCCGCATCTACGGCATCCTCGAGCGGCATTACCGCGACATGCAGGACATGGAGTTCACCGTCGAGAAGGGAAAGCTCTGGATGCTGCAGACGCGGTCCGGCAAGCGGACCGCCAAGGCGTCGCTGCGCATCGCCGTCGATCTCGCCAGCGAGGGCCTGATCTCGCAGGACGAGGCGGTCAATCGGATCGACCCGGCCTCCCTCGACCAACTCTTGCACCCGATGATCGACCCGAAGGCCGAGCGAAAGGTCCTGGCGAGCGGGCTGCCCGCGTCGCCCGGTGCTGCATCGGGGGAGGTCGTGTTCTCGTCCGACGAGGCGGAGACCGCCAAGAAGGCCGGTCGCAAGGTGATCCTCGTCCGCATCGAGACGAGCCCTGAGGACATCCACGGCATGCACGCTGCCGAGGGCATCCTGACGACGCGCGGCGGCATGACCTCCCACGCGGCGGTCGTCGCCCGCGGCATGGGCAAGCCCTGCGTCTCGGGCACGGGATCGATCCGCGTCGACTACGCCAAGCGCGCCTTCTCGGTCGGCGGCGTGACGATCCAGGCCGGCGAGGTCATCACGATCGACGGCGGGACGGGCGAGGTCCTGCACGGCGCGGTGCGCATGCAGGAGCCGGAACTGTCGGCCGAGTTCGCGACCCTCATGGAATGGGCGGACAAGGGTCGCAAGCTCAAGGTCCGGGCGAATGCCGACACGCCGCGCGACGCCGAGACGGCGCGCAACTTCGGCGCGGAAGGGATCGGGCTCTGCCGGACGGAGCATATGTTCTTCGAAGGCGACCGCATTGTCGCGGTACGAGAGATGATCCTGGCCGACGACGAGGCGGGGCGGCGGGCGGCGCTCGCCAAGCTGCTGCCGTACCAGCGCGGGGATTTCCTCGAGCTCTTCACCATCATGAAGGGCCTGCCGGTTACGATCCGGCTCCTGGATCCGCCGCTGCACGAGTTCCTGCCGCATACGGACAAGGAGATCGCCGAGGTCGCGGCGCAGACGGGCCTCTCCCCGGACAAGCTGAAGCGCCGTGCGGCCGAACTCCACGAGTTCAACCCAATGCTCGGCTTCCGCGGCTGCCGCATTGCGATTGCCTATCCGGAGATCGCCGAGATGCAGGCTCGCGCGATCCTGGAGGCGGCGGTCGAAGCGCAGGCCCAGACGGGCGCTGCCGTCGTACCCGAGATCATGGTCCCGCTGATCGTCACACGGGCGGAGTTCGACCTCGTCAAGGCCCGCATCGATGCCATGGCGGAGGCGGTGTTCCGGGAGAAGGGCACATCGGTCGAGTACCAGGTCGGTAC
>CAXUKK010000381.1:0-3016 GCA_964251455.1 uncultured Enterovirga sp. | reverse complement strand
GCTTGATCTCGCCCTTCTGCCGGGTGGCGAGAGCCCACGTGAAGGCGCCCTCCCCGTCCGTCCGGCCGCGCGCCAGCGTGACGAAGCGGTCGTTGCGCAGCCCTTCCAGGCGTATCTCGGCGTCGCCGACCGGCCGCGCGCTCGACAGCGAGGTCACGGCGAAGCGGACGCGCTCCGTCTCCTCGACCGATGTCAGGACGAGGTCGGTCACCTGCACGCGGATCCAGCGGCGCTTGCCGCCGTCGGTCGGCCGCATGCCGACCAGGTAGGTGCCCGGCTGCTCGGCCCCGGCGATCCGGGCGAACTGGCCCTTGAGGTCGAGCCCGAACTTCGACTCGACGCCGCCGCGCTGGGTCGGGAGGCGGAGCAGCTCGGAAATAGCGGGCGAGCCGAGCGAGCGGATGCGGTCCGCCATGGCGACCGCGCCGATGTCAGCCTTATCGGTCCAGAGCCCGGCCTCGTTGCCGGCGAGCGGCGGCGTATCGTCGTCGCTGGTCTCCAGGCCATCCGCCGGGAACGGCCAGAAATGCCGCCCCAGCGGGTCGATCGCATGAATGCGGATGTCGGCCCGCTCGTAGCCGCGACCGCGCAGCGGGATCATCTGCGGGCCGAAGCGCTCGGCGATGCCCTGCGCGGCGTCCCATTTCAGGCGCGGCTTCTCGGCCATGAAGGCGAGCTTCGCCCGGAACACTTCACCGCCAAGCGCGCGGCCGCGCGCATCCTTCAGCGAGCCCGGCTCGACGCGGAGCTCGTAGATCGTATCGGCCCGGAACCGCCCGGTGACCTTGAGCCGCGAGCCGTCGCGCTGCACGGCGAGGTCGTCGACGGCCGGCGTGAGGCGGAAGGCACCGCGGGCGCGGATCACGTCCGGGGTCTCGGGCTCTGCCGAGAAGCCGAGCGTGAAGCCACGCTTCGGCGCCGCCTTGGACTCGCCCTCCTCCTCCGAACTCGCCTCGTTCGGATCGCATTGCGAGATGCCGTCGCGGAGGCTTCGCGAGAAGCCGCGTCCGCAGGTCAGCTCGGACACGACGAAGGGCACGGCGGAGCGCAGCGCGAGCTCGAAGCTCGGATCGTCGAGGCCGGGTTCGTCCGAGAGACGAAGCCGCAGGATCGCCAGCCGCGAATCCGGCACGGGTTGGCGCAGGCGCACCAGGTACGACGAATCGTCGGAGCGCTTCCCGCGTTCGAGCGCCTTGATCTCGACATCGCCCGCGCCGAGCACCTGCCCGCTCTCGCCGCCGATGCCCGGCAGCGGCCGCAGCTCCACCGTCAAAAGGCGCCGCAGCGCCTCGACATCGACAGGTTCGGAGAAGGTGAGGCCGAACTGGTCGAGGTCGGGGATGCCGTCCCGGTTCGGCTCGGGCGAGGTCGCGGTCGGTGTGGGCAGGAGCGGCACGAGGCGGGTCGTCCGCCCCGCCGCCGCGATCTCGACCCGTTGCAGCGCCCGCCAGGGCTCCGCCGGCCGGAACTGCAGTGTCCTGGCATTCAGCCATTGCCACGATCCGGCAGCGCCCGGATTCATGGTGACGACGCGGCCGGGATTATCCTGGGGCCCGCCGGCCACCGGGCCGGTATCCGCATCGAAGAACACCGTGATCGGGTCCCAGCGCCGCAGAAATTTTTCGGGCACGACGCTCGCGCCGTCGGCGCGCTGCAGCCGGTCGAGCTGTTGGGCGGGACGGGGCGCGGAGCGCGGTTCGGCCGCGATGTTCTGCGCCGGCGCCGGCGCCGGGCGGGCCGCCGGGAGCATCGGCTCGGGCGAGAGCACGCTCTGGGCCGAGGCCGCGATGGGGAGGAGGAGGGAGAGCGCGAGAAGGGCTAAGCTTCCTGCGTAGTTCATTGAGGCGCGCTGATCCCTCCCCTGCAGGGGAGGGCGAGTCGCGCGAAGCGCGAACCGAGGTGGGGCCATCGCAGGCCGGTCCCCCTCCGTCAGGCCCTGCGGGCCTGCCACCTCCCCCTGCAGGGGGAGGATCAGCCGGCGAGCTACAGACACGAAGCGCTTCATCGACAGACCCTCAACGCGCGGGAGCGGTCGGCGCGAGGCCGACCATCTGCAGGTAGCTCTGGACCACGTCCGGCGGCGGGCCGGCGGGCGGAGGTTCGATGCCGACGATGGCGGGCCGCACGATGCTGGTGCGCCCGTCGGCCGGGATGCTGGCCTCCAGCACGTAGCGCCCGGGCTCCAGCTTCTGGAGCTGGGCGATCCCCGTCCCGAGCGGGCGGCCGGACGCATCCAGCAGGCGCACGCTCGCGATGTCCGGCTCGGCCCGAACCCCGAGACCGATCGCGGCCCCGCGCTTTACCTCGAAGCCGAACAAGGCCGTCCCGCCGGGCGCGAGCGCGACCGGCTCGCCGATCCCCTCCTTCGCGGGCAGGACGGGGCTGGCCGTGAGCTCCAGCGAACCGGCGAGCGGGCCGTCATGCGGCGCGTAGAGCCGCAAGGTCGCCTCGCCCGGCGCCAGCAGGGCATGGAACTCGGCTCCGGACGGGAAGGCGCGCGGTCCCCCTCCGCCCGTGGCGGAGGAGAGCGCCAGGATGACGGGCGCGCTCGTGCGGGCGTGGAGGAGTCTCGGCCCGTCCGCCTTCAGCGCCAGCGACATCGCCGGGCCTTCGAGCTTCACGACGGACGGAAGGTCGGCTGCCCTGGCGACGGGCTCCGGCCAGGGCGAGCGTCCGCCACGCTCGAGCCAGGCCGCGACGAGCCCGCCCGGGTGGCCGAGGACGAGGTCGCCCGGACCAGGAAGCGGGATCGCGCTGCCACGCAGGACCCGCCCGTCCTTGCCCAGGAAGGTCGCGTCCGCGCCGGTTGTGACGAGCCGGTCGCCCGGTTCCGCCGCGACCCGGAGCGCGAGCGAGCCCGCCGCCCCGAAGAAGCGCTTCAGCGCCGTGCCGGCGGCAAGCTCGCCGGTCTCCTCGCCGGTCGGCGCCACGGCCAGCCGGACGGGCTTCGCGTCGCCCGTGACGTTCACGAACAGGATGTTCGTCCACTCGCCGGTCGCGACGCGGGTCACGGCCC
>CAXUKK010000380.1:0-3021 GCA_964251455.1 uncultured Enterovirga sp. | reverse complement strand
CCCAAGATGTAAGCGGGACGGGGAGCGGCTCCAGGCGCCGCTCCCTTTTCACGTCCTCGATCGAACGCCCGAATGTGCCATGCGCCGCTACGGCATCGGCGCACGACCATCTGGTTCAACGGGTACACGTAGGCCTGCAGCATCACGAGCCCTCGTGGCCGAACCGGCCGTACGCCGTCGATGCGACTGGCTGCGCGATGCCGGTCTGCGCGGTTATGCAGGGACGAAGGATGCGTGAATGACGCGGCTCCAGTCCCGTAGGCCGCGGTCAGCCGTGGTTTTTGCTCCGGCGCCTCGGCCCAGCCAGTCGCGAACGGGCACTTCGAACCCTGTCTTGGGCTTGTTCGCGATCTCGGGCGCCAAGCCGCCGGTCGGAACCGCCGCGAGATCCGCCTTGCAGGGCGGCGAAGCGCTCGCGATCAGCGGCGCGAGCGTCTCGAACAGCGTCCAATCCACCAGCGGAACGCGGAGTTCGAGCGAATGCGCCATGCTGGCCCAGTCTGAATCGCGCAGGAGCCGGTTGCGCATATAATGCGTCATCTCGAGCGCGGTCACGGCCGCGTGGGCGCTTCCGATCCCGCTGATCGATTCCTGGCCGCGCTCGACGAGTTGCAGCCTGTCGAGGCCGGCCGCGACGAGGTCCGGGTCGAGAAGCATTGAGAGTTCCCATGGCATGAAAAGCGATCGGCGCAGCAAGTACGCCCCAAAGAGCCCTGACCCGTATTCGAGAAGGCCCGCATATTTCGGCGATGTGAAACGTCCTATCCAGCCAGAGGTCATCGCGCGGACACTCGGCCCAAGGCGCCGTGCGCCGGGAACCGAAGCCGCGAGTTTTGCCAGTTTCGGGACCTCGGTGAAGCTCGGATAGCCGCCGAACATCTCGTCGCCACCCAGGCCGGAGAGCACGACCTTCAACCCCGCTTCGGCCGCAAGTTTCGACACGAGATACGTGTTCACGCCATCGATCGAGGGCTGGTCCATGGCCCCGAGCAGATCGTCGTACGCGTCCCCGAAATCGCCGGCGCCGATCCAGCGCGTGATCTGCTCGGTGCCGAGCCGCTTCGCGACGGCTTCCGCCAGCACGGTCTCGTCCCGAGCGCTGCCGCGGAACTCCCAAAACCCGAGCGTGAACGTGGTGCAGCCGGGTCCGACCTGCTCGCCGGACGCGGATGCGATGACGGTGGAATCGATCCCGGCCGAGAGGAAGATGCCGACCGGCACATCGGCAACGTGGTGGTAGCGGATCGCCTCCGCAACGGCGTCGCGAACGACCTCGCGCCGCTTCTCGTCGGTTAGCTCCCGGGCCGCCGCCTCGCCCCGAACAAGGGTTTCGCGCACGCTAGCGAAGCAGGTGAGCGGGCCGGCCCCGTCAGGGGAAAACGTCTGATGATGGCCAGGCGGAAACGCCTGGATGGCGCGGTAGAGCGTGAAAGGCTCGGGCACGTGGCCCCAGATGAAGAACCCGACCTGGCCGGCTGGATCGGCATCGAGCGCGACCTCGCCGCTCGCGACGAGCGCCTTCACCTGCGATGCGAAGCGGAGGGTCCCGCCGTCGTCGGCAACGTAGAGGGGCTTGATGCCGAACGGGTCGCGCGCCAGGACGAGGTTCTGCTTTTCCGCGTCCCAGATCGCGAGGGCGTACATGCCCCGCAATCGACCGAAAGCGGCCGGCCCGTGACGCCGGTACAGCTCCACGATGACTTCGGTATCCGAACGCGATCGGAAGACGGCGCCCGAAGCCGTGAGCTCGTCCCGAAGCTCCCGGTAATTGTAGATCTCGCCGTTGAAGACGATGGCGAAGCGATCGTCAGCGGTCCTGAAGGGTTGGGCTCCATCCTCGGACAGATCGATGATCGCCAGGCGCAGATGCCCGAGCGCCGTGCGGCTATCCTGCGAACGCCAAGTCCCGCGTCCGTCCGGTCCACGGCGCCGCATGGCATCGCACATGCGACCGATCTCCGGCCCGGCGCCGGACCGTGAGGCGCGCCCGTATGCGAAGACCCCGCATAATCCACACATCCGACCCATCCGTCCTACGCCAGAGTGCAGCCGCGGTGATCCTGAGCGGCGACAGAGCAGGAGCCCCGCTGTCGCCGGCGAGGCCGACGGCCGCGCCGATCAGCCCCGTTGATAATTCGTGTAATAGCGGTGGTAGTTCGCGCCCTTGTATGCCTCGAGGCGCTTCAGCACGTTCGTGTTTGCCTTGTTGAGGATGGCGCCGACGATGCGCTCGCGGATGACCTCCGCCGATTGTACCGCTTCAGTCACCACCTCGGGGGAGGTTTTGCCCCACTCGATCACAAGCAGGAACCCGTCCATCAGGTGCGCGGCCGCGCGCGCGTCGACGACCGGCACCATCGGCGGAAGGTCCACGAGAATGTAGTCGTATTGCTCGCGTGCGGCGGCGAGCATCTTCTCCATGCCGGGCGACGAGATCAGTCCGCTCGTATGCGCTATCGCGGTCTGGAGCACGGCCGGGATGAAGTGCATCCCGGTCAGAGGGTCCGTCCAGAGGACGTCCGCCATCTGAGCCTCTCCGTTCAGGATCTCGATGAGACCCTGCTCGGCATCCGGACTGATGAGACGGGTGAGCGTCGGATTGCGAAGGTCGCCGTCGATCAGGAGAGCCTTGCTTCCGGTCTGGGCGATCAACGCCGCCATGTTGAGCGCGACTGTCGACTTGCCTTCGGCGGGGACAGCCGAGACGGTCGCGATCACCTTGATGTGCCCGGTCGGAGTGCTCGTATCCGCCGAGACCTTCACGCCGCGCAGCGTCTCGGCGAAGCGGGAGAAGGGCTCCGCGATGACATAGCGCCCAATGCCGAGGTTGCGGAGGATCGGCCGCTCGACGCTCGGAGCTGGCATGCGCTCCAGCA
Source organism: uncultured Enterovirga sp. (assembly GCA_964251455.1). Lineage (GTDB taxonomy): Bacteria > Pseudomonadota > Alphaproteobacteria > Rhizobiales > Beijerinckiaceae > Enterovirga. Next base: position 145 of record CAXUKK010000380.1, on the reverse strand, counting down.
AGCCTGCGATCTTCTGCGAGGCAGCAACGGTGTCCACCATGGGCAGAACCCCGAGGCACTCGAGACCGAGTGCATTCTCGACCTGGATGGGCAGTCGAAATGCACGGTCGAGCTGCTCACGAACGAGCGCGGCACCCATCCCGAG
>CAXUKK010000379.1:0-3027 GCA_964251455.1 uncultured Enterovirga sp. | reverse complement strand
CTCGGTCTCGTACGCGATCGCGCCGAGATCGGCCGTCGCATAGGCCTGGTAGGCCTCGACACCACGGCCCGCGATCTCGTCCTGCAGCGACTTCGGAAAGGCCGCGCCGGACACGAGCGCCTTGCGGATCGAGGGCTCCTGGCCCGCTTTCTCGGCCGCGTCGAGCAGGATCTTCAGGAAGTCGGGCGTGCCGCAATAGGCGCCGGGCCGGTACGCCGCCATGAGCTCGAGCTGCGCCTCGGTGTTGCCGGGACCGGCGGGAATGACCGCGCAGCCGACCGCGCGGGCGGCGGAATCCATGATCATGCCGGCCGGCACGAGGTGATAGCTGAAGGTGTTCAGCACGATGTCGCCGGGCCGGAAGCCGGCCGCGAACAGGGCGCGGGCCGTGTGCCAGGCATCGCCGCCCTCCGGCTCCGGCTCGAAGATCGGACCCGGCGAGGTGTAGAGCCGCGCGAAGCCGGACGCGGCGCCAGGCACGAAGCCGCCGAACGGCGGGGCCGCCTTGTGCAGGGCGGGCAGGTCGGATTTCCGCAGCACCGGCAGACTGGCGAGCGCGGCACGGTCAGTCACGGCCGCCGAATCGATGCCGGCGAGGCGCTCGGCATAGGCTGGGGCGGCCATTGCAGCGGAGAGAACGTCCGGCAGGCGTCGGAAGAGATCGGCCTCGCGCTCGTCCGGGCTGCGGGTTTCGCGCGCGTCGAAAAACTCGGTCAATGGTTCCCCCCTTTTGCCGCCACCATCGCGGGCGGCGGTCCAGGGGGCAAGACCGGACGTGTCCGGGCCGAGCCTAGTGGATGTCGTGCCCGCGCAGGTAGGTCGGGTGTTTCTGCAGGCCGGCGAGCGCGGTGACGAAGGAGATCGCGCACATCACGGTCACGTACCAGTAGAACCAGGTCTCGTTGCCGACATCCTTGAACTTGAGCGCGACCGCCTCGGCCGTGCCGCCGAAAATCGCGTTGGCGAGGGCATAGGACAGGCCGACCCCCAGCGCCCGGACCTCGGCCGGGAACATCTCGGCTTTCACGAGCCCGCTGATCGAGGTGTAGAACGACACGATGGCGAGCGCGGCCACGATCAGCAGATAGGCGACGAACGGGCTCTTCACGCTCCCGATCGCGTACATCAGCGGCACCGTGCACAGGGTCGCCAGCGCGCCGAAGAGGAGCATGGACGTCTTGCGGCCGATGCGGTCGGACAAGGCGCCGAACGGCGGCTGCATGCACATGTAGGTGAAGAGGACCGCCGTCATCACGACGTTAGCGGTCTCCTTCGGCATCTGCGCCGTGTTGACCAGGTACTTCTGCATGTAGGTCGTGAACGTGTAGAAGACCAGCGACCCGCCCGCGGTGTAGCCGAGCACGGTCATGAAGGCGCGTGGGTGGTCCCGAAGCAGGGCTGCGATCGACCCGGCTTCCTTCCGCGAGCGCGTCGCCTCCGTGGTCGTTTCAGTGAGCGAGCGGCGCAGGTAGAAGGCGATCACGGCCGCGGCCGCCCCGATGAAGAACGGCACGCGCCAGCCCCAGGCCCGCATCTCGGGCTCGGACAGGAACAGCTCGAGGAGCACAATCACGAGCGAGGCGAGGAGCTGCCCGCCAATCAGCGTCACGTACTGGAAGGAGCCGAAAAAGCCGCGCCGGCCGGCCAGCGCGATTTCGCTCATGTAGGTCGCGGCGGTGCCGTACTCGCCGCCGACCGACAAGCCCTGCACCATGCGGAAGACGAGCAGCAGGATCGGGGCCGCGATGCCGATCGTCGCGTAGGTCGGCAGGCAGCCTATCGCGAGCGAGCCGGCGCACATCATCAGCACCGAGACCATCATGGAGGTGCGACGGCCGTAGCGATCTGCCATCCAGCCGAAGAGCCAGCCGCCGACAGGGCGCATCAGGAAACCGATGGCGAAGACGGCGGCCGAATAGAGAAGCTGCGTGGTCTGGTCGCTCTGCCCGACGAAGCCGAAGAACGAGGACGAGAAGTAGAGCGCCGTGAACGCGTAGGCGTAGAAGTCGAACCACTCGACGAGGTTGCCCGAGGAACTGCCGACGATGGCGCGGATCCGGTGACGCGTATCGTGCACGTCAAGGGCGGATGGTGTGCCCGGCGCGCCCGTCCCGGCCAAACTGCTCATGACTTTCTCCGACCGCGCATCGGCCGCGCCCACCCGGGGCCGCAGCTTGGACGCTCAACACCGCCGGTCCTCTAAGGTGCCACGACTTGGAGAGGCAGCCGCTCTCGGTTCGGGTTGCTACGCCTCAGGCGCATGGCTCACGCCGGGCGTTCAATCGTCCCGGTGCACGCGCTCGTTGCGCTCATGACGCTCCTGCGCCTCGATCGAGAGCGTCGCAATCGGTCGCGCCTCGAGTCGGCGCAACGAGATCGGCTCTCCCGTCTCTTCGCAGTAGCCGTAGCTGCCATCCGCGATCCGGGAGATCGCGGCGTCGATCTTCGCGATGAGCTTGCGTTGCCGGTCGCGGGCACGCAGCTCGATCGCACGGTCGGTCTCGGATGAGGCCCGATCCGCGAAATCGGGATGGTTCGGGTTCTCGGTCTGCAGCGTAGACAGCGTTTCCTGCGACTCCCGCAGCAGGTCGAGCCTCCACTGGGCAAGCTTGCGACGGAAGTAGTCCCGCTGTCGCTCGTTCATGAACGGTTCCGTCTCGGCCGGACGGTAACCCTGCAGCTCTGCCGACTTCACCATCAGCCCCTCTGAGTTGAAGCCGCTTCGAGGCGGTTTGCACGCGGGCATATATTCCAAAGCCTGGGCTCCGACAACGGGTCTCGGCCCCAGGAGCAGCCTTCCGCAGCGGCCGCGGGAGGCCAAGATTTCGGCATGTCGCCAACAGGGCGACTTTACCGAAACAATGCGACAGGCGGATTACTTCGAACCCGCCGCGACGGCCAGGTGCACTCCGGAGGCGTCTTGGACGGTTCTGAGAATGGCGAACAAGTTGTCGGCTCTAGGGTTGCCCGCCGGGCTCAGCATCCTCATCAAACTCTTGGACGAAGACCCGGTCTCGGCAGCCAAAC
>CAXUKK010000378.1:0-3046 GCA_964251455.1 uncultured Enterovirga sp. | reverse complement strand
GGTATGAGACGGGGCCGCTGACGATCTACGAGGCCCTCGCCGCGGGTGTTCCTGCGGTCGTCTCCGTCCGAGCGGGCGCGGCCGAGAAAGTCGTACATGGCGAGACCGGGCTCCTGGTCGAGCCCGAGCCGGACGCGCTCGCCGCGGCATTGCGGCAGCTCGACGACATCGACACGGTCCGCCGGATGGGCCGCGCAGCCTATGGGCATTACTGGTCGGCCCCGCTCAGCCCGGACCGTCACGCGCGCGCTCTCATTGGCCTCTACGAAGAGATGCTCCGGACGCCGACGGCAGCTGCCGATCTTTCTCCACAGTGAGTCGGCACCTATAGCGGCAGACATTCATCCGAATCGAGCCGCTCATGAGTCGCGCCGCCGCCTTCGTTGTCAGTGCCCTCGTTGCGTCCGGCGTGCCGGCAGCAGCGCAGCAGCGCGCGGCCCCGGAGAATAGGGCTCAGGTCCAGCTCTCGTTCTCGCCAGTCGTGAAGATTGCGGCGCCCGCGGTCGTGAACGTGTACGGAGCCCGCGTCGAACGGACCCGGCGAAGCGCCGGGATGGACGACTTCTTCAAGCGCTTCTTCGGCGACATGCCGTCGGCGCCGCGCGAGCGCGTCCAGCGCTCGCTCGGGTCGGGCGTCATCGTGGATCCGTCGGGGCTCGTCGTCACCAACCACCACGTCATCGCCGAGATGACCGAGGTGAAGGTCGCGCTGCCTGACAACCGCGAGATCGAGGCGGAGATCGTGCTCCGCGATCCACGGACCGACCTCGCCGTCCTGAAGCTGAAGCCGACGCCCGGCCTGAAGGCGCTCGAACTCGGGGACGATGATGCCCTCGAGGTCGGGGACCTCGTCCTCGCCATCGGCAACCCCTTTGGAGTCGGGCGCACCGTGACCCAGGGCATCGTCTCGGGCCTCGCCCGGACCAATGTCGGCGTTTCCGATTACGGCTACTTCATTCAGACGGATGCGGCCATCAACCCGGGCAATTCGGGTGGCGCGCTGATCGACATGCACGGGCGCCTGATCGGCATCAATTCGGCGATCTTTTCGCAATCGGGCGGGAGCGTCGGCATCGGCTTCGCGATCCCGGCCAGCATGGTGCGGGTGGTGGTGGATTCCGCCAGGGCCGGGTCGAAGACCGTGCGCCGCCCCTATCTCGGAGCGGCCCTCCAGGCCGTGAACCAGGAACTTGCCGATGGGCTGGGCCTCGATCGGCCGGCTGGGGCGCTCGTCAGCTCCGTGCGCGACAAGGGGCCGGCCGACGCCGCGGGCCTGAAGCGCGGCGACGTCATCCTCGAGGTCGATGGACGCCCCATCGACGATCCCGACGCATTCGGCTGGCGTTTTGCCCTGAAGGGAACGTCAGGCGAGGTGCCTGTCGCCGTCAATCGCGGCGGCTCCCGGCGCACGCTGACGGTTCGGCTTCAGCCGGCTCCAGAGGTGCCGGCTCGCGAGCAGATGAAGCTTGGGGGGCGTTCGCCATTTGCGGGCGCAACGATCGTGAACGCCTCGCCCGCGGTAGCGGAGGAGATGCAACTCGATGCGCAGGAGGGCGTCGTGGTGACGGACGTGGAGGACGCAAGCCTCGCCGCCCGGGTCGGGCTGCAGAAGGGTGACGTGCTTATGGCCCTGAACGGCGAGAAGGTCGCCTCGACCCGCGAGCTCGACCGCATGGCGCGGGCGGGCGCGCCCGTCTGGCGCATCACGATCAGCCGTGCTGGGCAGGTGATGACCACCGTACTAGGCGGCTGAGCAAGACGGCTGCTTAAACCAGGCACCGCAGGCTCTGGGCGGTCTCGGGGTCGGCGGGGAAAAAGGTCTCCAGCGCGAGCTCCGAGAGCGTCACGTCGATCGGCGTCCCGAACACCGTGGTGCAGGACAGGAGCGCAAGGATACCGGCCGGCGACCTGAGCCGCAGCGGGACGGCAAGCCCCGCGTAGTCGCGACCCTTGCCTTCAGAGGGCGGCGGTGCCGGGAAACCTTGGATCTCGGTGAGAAGCCGGATCAGGACCGGGTCGCCCGCAATCGCTATCTGGCCGCGCAGCCGATCGACCAGATGTGCCTTCCACTCGGCGAGATTCGCGATTGAGGGCGCGAGCCCGCCCGGGTGGAGGCTGAGTCGCAGGACGTTGACCGGCGGCTGGAGGAGCGACGTCTCGCTCACCTCGGCGAGAAGCGGCGGGACGGCCGCGTTCGCTGCGACTAGGTTCCAATGCCGGTCGATGGCGAGCGCCGGATAGGGCTCGTGGCCTTTGAGGATAAGGTCCACGACGTCCCGTGCCGGCCTGAGGGCGGGATCCTCCAGGCTCCGTTCTGGATAGCTCGGCGCGTAGCCGGCCGAGAGCAGCATGTGGTTGCGCTCGCGGAGCGGCACCGAGAGCTGTTCCGCGAGACGGAGCACCATGTCCCGGCTCGGGGCCGAGCGGCCGCTTTCGACGAAGCTCAGGTGCTTCTGCGAGATGTCCGCGTCGAGCGCGAGATCGAGCTGGCTCATGCGGCGGCGGTGTCTCCACTGCCGCAGATGGTCGCCGATGGGTCGGATGGAGGTCATGCCCGACGGTAACCCAGGCGCCAGGCGCAGACGATTACCTCCCGCTTAATCGACGGCCGGCTCCGGCCCGCCTCAACATGGCTTCGCCAACCAGCAAGGAGCCTGACATGACCTCCCGTCCGAACACCTTCCTCCGTTACGCCCTCGCCGCAGATGCCGTGGCGAGCGGCGCGACCGGCCTCCTGATGGCCGCCGGCGCCGGGCCGCTCTCCGGATTCTTGTCGCTGCCTGAACCGCTGCTGCGCTGGGCCGGGCTCGCGCTCCTGCCTTTCGCAATCCTCGTCGCGCTCGCCGCTCGGCCGGCCGAACCATCCCGTGCCGCCACCCTGGCGATCATCTTCGTGAACACGCTCTGGGTCCTCGACAGCTTCGCGCTTCTCGCCAGCGGCTGGGTGACGCCGAACGGGCTTGGCATCGCTTTCGTGACGGTCCAGGCGCTCGCGGTCGGCGCCCTCGCGACGGCCCAGGCTGCCGGCCTGGGCCGCTCGCAACAG
>CAXUKK010000377.1:0-3068 GCA_964251455.1 uncultured Enterovirga sp. | reverse complement strand
CCCGGAGATGACGGCGGAGTTGCATCGCGGGGACGCCGAAAGGCTCTCACAAAAAACTTAGATCGAGCGTTTCGGCGTCCCACGCCCCTCGACCTATTCAGCTCTTTGAACCTTCGCTGGACCAGACCCCGGGCCGGGGAGGGACGGCGCGTGCCCGTCGTTGCGAGGAGCGCAGCGACGAAGCGATCCAGGGGTCTGGGGCGCTGCTGGCTTGCTTCGCTTCGCCCGCAATGACGAATGAGGACCACCACGCCGCTCATCCCGGCGGAAGCCGGGATCCAGTCGTACCGATGAGCCTGGACACCGGCCTTCGCCGGTGTGGGCGGGCGGAAACTGAAGGCCGCGCGCGCTCCCTTTCGCCGGCCCGGAGAGGGTCGCGGCGGCATCCGCTCATCCCGGCGGAAGCCGGGATTCAGGCGGTGGGAGCATCTCTGGACACCGGCTTTCGCCGGTGGGAGCGGGAGTTGGGTTCACACCTCGCCCACTAGCCGCGCCAGGCTCGCGCGGTAGCGCGCCGCGATGGCGTCGCGGCGATGGTGGCGGCCGTCGCTGACGACGCGCTGCCCGCCCGCGACGACGTCCTTCACCAGCCCCCGTCCGGCCGAAAAGATCCAGCAATCGAGCCAGCTCTCCGGCCCGGCAGCCGCGAGGGTTGGATGTTCGGCGTCGAGCACGACGAAGTCGGCGCGTCGGCCCGGCGCGATCGCGCCGATCGGCTGCGCCATGGCCCGCGCACCGCCGGCGAGCGCGGCCGTGAACAGGCGGCGGCCGGTCGATTCGCCGTCGTCCAGCGTCATGAGGTTGCGGCCGCGGTGATAGAGCCGCTGGCTGTATTCGAGCTGCCGCAGCTCCGCCGCGGCGTCGATCTGGATGTTGGAATCGGTGCCGATCCCGAACGCCCCGCCGGCCCGGAGAAAGGCCGGCCCTTCGAAGGTGCCGTCGCCAAGCGATGCCTCGGTCAGCGGGCAGAGGCCGGCGACCGCACTCGTCTCCGCGAGCCTTTCCGTCTCGTCGGCCGTCATGTGGGTGGCGTGGATGAGGCACCAGCGCTCGTCGAGGCCGGCATGCTCGAGCAGCCACTCGACCGGGCGCTGGCCCGACCAGGCGACGCAATCCTCGACCTCGAGCCATTGCTCGGCGGCATGGATGTGGATGGGCCCGTCCGGCGCCATGCGGACGATGGCCTGCAGCGCCTCCGGCGTCACGGCCCGCAGCGAGTGCGGCGCGACGCCCATGCGGGCATGCGGGATCGCCGCGAGGTGCCGGCGGGCGCCCTCCAGGATGCGGGCGAACGCCTCCGGGTCGTTGAGGAAGCGGCGCTGGCCCTCCGTCGGCGGGCGGCCGCCGAACCCGCCCTGGGCGTAGAAGCAGGGCAGCAGCGTCAGGCCGATCCCGGTGGCGGCCGCGGCGGCCGCGATGCGTCCGGAGAGCTCTGCGACATCGGCATAGGGCTGCCCGTCGGTGTCGTGGTGGAGGTAGTGGAACTCGCCGACGAGCGTGAACCCGCCCTCCAGCATCTCGAGATAGGCATAGGCCGCGATGGCCTCGACGTCGTCGGGCGAGAGCCGGCCGAGGAAGCGGTACATGACCTCGCGCCAGGTCCAGAACGAGTCGTCGGCCGGCCCGCGCCGCTCCGCGAGGCCGGCCATGCCGCGCTGGAAAGCGTGGCTGTGCAGGTTCGGCATCCCGGGAAGCGCGATGCCGGGGATCCGCTCCGCCGCTCCGACGGGCGCGCCCGGCCGGACGGCCGTGATGAGCCCGTCCTCGACCGTGATGCCGACGTCCCGGGCGAAGCCGGAGGGCAGGAAGGCGTGGTCGAGATGGAAGCTGGCCATGGGGCGCGGCATTACGCCCGCATTCGGGCCCATCGCAAGCGGCGGCGCGCCCGCGCCGCCATGACACGTCGCGAAACTCGGCTATAGCGCTCGCATGAATGTTCCCGACCAGCGTCGTCCGCCATCGACCCCGGCCGATCTCAGAGCGCTCGGCTGGGAGAGCGCCGCCGAAGACGGGTTCATCGGGCTCGTGGGCCCGTTCTGGTCCAGGTTCGACGGCGACCGGCAGCTCTTCGGGTTCATGGCCGAGCCGCGGCATGCCAATCTCGTCGGCGTCGTGCAGGGCGGCATGCTGATGACCTTCGCGGATCGCGGCCTCGGCATCGTGGCGCTCGCGGCGGCGGGCCGCTCCTGCGTCACGACGAGCTTCGAGATGCAGTTCGTCGGGGCAGGGCGGATCGGCAGCTTCATCGAGCTCGAGGGCGAGGTCGTCCAGCTGACGCGGAGCATGATCTTCATGCGCGGGCTGCTCCGCTCCGGAAAGCGCCTCGTCGGCTCCTGCCAGGGCTCCTGGAAGCTCCTGTCCGAACGCCGGACGGACGCACCGCGGGAGGGCGGCGCGTGAGGGCGCTCGGCCTGGCGTCTCTCCTCGCCGTGGCGCTTGCAGCCCTCGGCACGGCCGGCTGCGTCGATCTCGGGCTCGCCCGCTCGGTGGCGTTCCCGCCCGACATCGCAGGCCTCGACGGCGGCCAGCCCTGGGTGCGGCTGCCGGTCGATAGCTGGGTCACCGAGGGCGGCATCCAGCCGCTCGCCATTGCGGGCTGCTTCGCGCCTGGTTGCGCGCCGCAGGCCGCCGTCGGTCTGTTCCGGGCGCAGGGCGGCGAGGCCGAGCGCCTCGCCCGCGCCGCGGACGATCCGCAGCGCCTGGCGCGGGCGCTTCTCGACGGCAAGCCAGGCCCACGCCGGCTCGGCACCGCCCCGAAGGCGCAGGTCGCGACCGCCGCCGAGCGGCTGACGGAAGGCCGCTGGCGCGGCTTCTCGCTCCACCTGTCCCGCAAGGACGGCTCGCGCGGGGCCCATGCGGCGATCCTGACGAGCTCCGCCGGAGGAGCGCTGACCGTCGTGATGGTGATCGCGGCCGCTCCGGACGCCGCCATCCGCCTCGCCCGCGACGTCGCCGCCCGCCAGGACTGAACCCGCTTGCGCGAGGGTCGGCTGAACGGCTATGAGGGGCGCGCGCCGCAATAGCTCAGCTGGTAGAGCACCTCATTCGTAATGAGGGGGTCGGGAGTT
>CAXUKK010000376.1:0-3073 GCA_964251455.1 uncultured Enterovirga sp. | reverse complement strand
AACCCCGCCCGTGAGCTGGCCGATCGCCTCCATCTTCTGCGACTGGCGAAGCGCGTCCTCAATGGCGCGCTGATCCGTCGTGTCCACGACGGTGCCCGCGAGCCGGACCGGAGATCCCGCCGGATCGTATTCGACCCGGCCCTTCATGGCGATCCATCGAACGGCACCGTCCAACCGCCTGATGCGACACTCCGCCGTGAAGGCTCCGGTCGAGATCGCGGTCGAGAAGGCCCTGTCGACGCTGGGACGATCCTCCTCCACCACATGGGCCAGAAAGCTGGCGCGCCCCCATGCGGCGAGCGGTTCTGCGTAGCCGAAGATGAGATCATGCCGTGCCGAGCGCTTCGACGTATCGGTCGCGAGATCGAGGTCCCAGCTCCCCATCCCGGCCGATTCGAGCGCAAACGCGAGGCTTTCGCGGGCCGCTTCGACCTCGCGCGTGCGCTCCGCCACGCGTCTCTCCAAGTCGGCGTTTAGGCTGCGGAGGCTCTCCTGAGCCTTCTCCCGCTCGAGGAGCAGTGAGCGAGCCTGATACTGGCGAGCGCGCGCCCGCAGAGCCGATTCCACCGCCCTAGTGAGCGTCTCGGCGTTGATCGGACGCTCGAGCAGGACGACGTTGCCGAGGCGGGCCAGGATGCCGGCGGCGCGCTCCGAACGCCGTCCGGTCTGGCGGGTCGCGAGCACGATGAACGGAAAGTCGGACCAGGCAGGCTGCGCCTGGATGAGGTCGAAGACCGGGCTCGGATCCGCCTCGGACAGCGTCTCCTCCGTGACCAGCGCGGCCCCTGCCGACTCGCGGAGACCCGCCAGCCAGGCAGCAAAATCAGGGCAGATTTCGGTGGGCGTACGCGAGCGGGCCAGCACCTGCGCAATTACGGCTGCGTCTCGACCGCGTGGCGACAGGATCAGAACGCGCTGCTCGTGAGGTCGCGCCTCCGTCATTCCGCCTCGCCGGTCGCGGGTGTTTCCGATGGCAGCATAGGCAGCCGCCCATGATAGGCGGGCAAGCCGGAGAGCACGCCTTCAAAATCGTCGAGGGCTTGCCCGACCCGAACCCCCCCATGGGTGAGCTTCAACTCGCGGATCGTGCGCTCGTGCGCGCTGGCCCGGGTCTTGACGACCGAGAGGGCGGTCCGGATCTCGCCTTTGGCCTCGAAGAACCGGAAAAGCAGGATGGCGTCGCTGAGATAGCTGAGGTCCACATCGGTGCGGACCTCGCCCACGATGCCGTGCTGGCCAAGCACGAGCAGCGTCGTGACTCCTGACTGGTTCAGGTAGCTCAGCAATTCATGCATCTGGAGGAGCAGAAATTGCTCGCCGGGCATCGCGTGCAGGTAGGCGTTGAGGCTGTCCACGGCGATCATGCTGGACTTGCGTTCCTCGACCGCGGTGCGAACTTTCGCCGAGAACTCGCCCGGCGAGAGCTCGGCCGGGTCAATGGTGGTGAGCGTCAGGCGCCCGGCCTCGACATGCGGCCGCAGGTCCATGCCGAGCGCCGCCGCGCGGGTCAGCAGCGTTCCGAGTCCTTCGTCGAAGAGGAAATAGGTGGCGGTTTCGCCGCGCTCCAGCGCCGTCAGCATGCAGCGGATCGCGGTCGTCGTCTTGCCGACGCCCGAGGGGCCCATAAGCAGGGTGTTCGTGCCGGCAACCAGACCACCTCCCAGCAGCAGGTCGAGCCCGCTCGAGCCGGTCGAGTGTGCGATCGGCTTGAAATCGACGTGGTGGTCGGCGGCAACGAGCCGCGGGTAGACGACGAGGCCTCCGGTATCGATCACGAAATCGTGGTAGCCGCCCCGAAACTTCATTCCCCGCATCTTCACGATGCGAAGGCGGCGCCGCTCTGGTCCGAACTCACGCGGAGCCTGCTCCAGCGAGATCACGCCATGCGCGATCGAGTGCAGCTGGAGGTCGCCGGTTTCAGAGGTGCGATCGTCCAGCATCAGCACGGTGCAGCTTCGCGTCGCGAAGAACTGCTTGAGCGCCAGTATCTGCCGCCGGTAGCGAAGGGGATTCTGAGCCAGGAGCCGCAGTTCGGACAGGCTGTCGAACACGACGCGGCTCGGCTTCAACGCATCGACGCGTCGGATGACCTCCTTCACGGTCTCGCCGAGTTCTACCTCCGAGGGGTGGAGGATGGATTGCTCGCTGTCAGGGTCGAGTCCCAGTTCGTTCACCAGCTCGTAGAGTTCCACGCCCTCGAGCGACCAGCCGTGCGTGGCCGCTGCGGCCAGCAGTTCGTCCGAGGTTTCAGACAGAGTGACGTAGAGGCAGCGCTCGCCGCGGGCGACTCCCTCCAGCAGGAACTTGAGGGACAGGGTCGTTTTGCCGGTGCCCGGTGTGCCCTCCACCAGATACAGGCGCTCGGGCGTGAGACCGCCGCCGAGGATCTCGTCCAGGCCCGAGATCCCCATCGGAAGACGTGTGCCCGAAGGACTCTGCCCAATGGCCATGCTGGACTTCTTGCTTCTCTGCCGGGCGTGATTTGCAACAAGGCTGCACACCAGCCAGGTCGGCGAAAACACGAACGTTCTCCGCCCTAATGTCCGAGTGCGAACCGTTCAACTGCCGAGCCTGGAAACGGTTGCGTCCCTCCGCATAGCCGGTCCGCTCCGGTGTCCTCGGCTGCATGATGTAGAGCCTTGAGCTTCAATGGCGGCACGCCAAACAGCCGAGACCGCCCTGTCCGACGTTGCCGAAGTGCCGCGGAGGCCGGCCACATCTGCATGGTCGATCAATGCCCTGTGCGGTATGGCGGCGCGAAGACCGCCCTCCACCCCGACGACGTGCATCCGACGAAGAGCATGGCGGCGAGTTCGCCGCCGGGTGAGCATTCGAGTTTCAACCACGGGACGGCCGCTGGCCCGCTTCCCCCACGCCTCCCGCCCTGCTAATGCCTCCGCCTTAGCCCTATCCACCGCTGCCCCAACGTGCCGCTCACCCGGCGCGGACGGCCGCGCGCACGCGAAGCACGATGCCAAAACGCACCGATATCTCGACCATCCTCATCATCGGCGCGGGGCCGATCGTCATCGGCCAGGCCTGCGAGTTCGATTATTCCGGCACCCAGGCCTGC
>CAXUKK010000375.1:0-3074 GCA_964251455.1 uncultured Enterovirga sp. | reverse complement strand
CGTGATGCAGGTCGTGGTGCTCATCCTCGCCGTCGTCTACGTGCTCCTGACGCTCGCGGCCGACATCGTGAACGCCTGGCTCGATCCGCGCCTGAGGGCCAACCTGTGAGCGCCGACATCGCCGCCCCGCCGCGGATCGTGCCGCCGGCCGCGGGCCGCAAGGGCGGCTGGTTCCGGCACCGCAGAATCGTCATCGGGGGCGCCATCCTGGCGCTCATCGCGCTGGTCGCGGTGTTCGCGCCGCTGCTCTCGCCGACAGATCCCTACACGCAGGACCTCACGAGACGCCTCGTGCCGCCGTTCTGGTATCCGAAGGGCGACTGGGCGCATCCGCTCGGCACCGACAATCTCGGCCGGGACTACCTGGCCCGGACGCTCTACGGCGCCCGCATCTCGCTCTTGGTCGGCGGGGCGGTCGCGCTCCTGTCCGGCCTGATCGGCACGGCGCTCGGCGTCGCGGCCGGCTATTTCGGCGGCCGGGTCGATCTCGTCGTCACGTTCTTCATGACGGTCCGGCTCGCGCTGCCCGTGATCCTGGTCGCACTCGCGGCCGTCGCGGTCGTCGGCGGCTCGCTGCCGCTCGTGATCCTGGTCCTCGGCCTCTTGAAGTGGGACCGCTTCGTCGTCGTGATGCGCAGCGCCACGCAGCGCGTGCGCAGCCTCGATTTCGTCTCGGCCGCCCGTGCGGCCGGCGCCTCGACGCCGCGCGTCATCTGGCGCGAGATCCTGCCGAACGTCATGCCGTTCCTGATCGTGACGGCGACGCTGGAGGCCGCGAGCGCGATCCTGCTCGAGGCGGCCCTGTCCTTCCTCGGGCTCGGCGTGCAGCCGCCGCTGCCCTCCTGGGGCCTCATGATCTCCGAGGCCAAGGCCTACATGTTCTTCTCCTTCTGGATGATCGCCATCCCGGGCACGTGCCTGGCGGTCCTGATCCTCGCCGTGAACCTTCTCGGCGACGGGCTGCGCGACGCCATCTCACCCGACGGACGCAATTCATGACCCGTGACGCCGCCATCGCCCGCGCCCACGCGCATTTCGACACGGGCGCGTTCAAGGAAGACCTGGCCCGCCGCGTCGCGATCCCGACCGAGAGCCAGAACCCGGCCCGTGCCGGCGAGCTCGTCCGCTATCTCGATGAGGAGATGAAGCCGGCCTTCGCGGCGCTCGGCTTCACGTGCCGCATCCTCGAAGAGCCGAAGGCCAAGGGCCCGTTCCTGTTCGCGGAGCGCATCGAGGACCCCGCGCTTCCGACCGTGTTCGGCTACGGCCACGGCGACGTGATCCGTGGGCTCGACGATGCCTGGGAGCCGGGCCTCTCGCCCTGGACGATCACCGAGCGTGGCGACCGCTGGTACGGCCGCGGCGTCGTCGACAACAAGGGCCAGCACGCGATCAACCTGGCGGCGCAGGCGGCCGTCCTGGCCGAGCGCGGACAACTCGGCTTCAACGCCAAGTGGCTGATCGAGATGGGCGAGGAGACCGGCTCGCCCGGCCTGCGCGAAGTCTGCGCCCGGCACAGCGACCTCCTCGCCTCCGACGTTCTGATCGCGTCCGACGGGCCGCGGCTCAACGCGGAGAGGCCGACGATCTTCCTCGGTTCGCGCGGCGGCGCCTCGTTCGACCTCACGATCGAGGCGCGCGAGGGTGGGCACCATTCCGGCAACTGGGGCGGGCTCCTGTCGAACCCGGCCGTGCAGCTTTCGCATGCCATCGCCTCGATGGTCGGGCCGACGGGCCAGATCCGCATCCATGAGCTCGTGCCGAAGCACGGCCTGCCGGCCGCGGTCCGCCGCGCACTCGCCGATTGCGAGCTCGAGACCGGGCCGGGCGCGCCGGAAATCGATCCGACCTGGGGCGAACCGGGCCTGTCCGGGCCCGAGAAGGTGTTCGGCTGGTGCGCGCTCGAGATCCTGGCCATGGAGGCCGGCGTGCCGAAGACGCCGGTCAACGCCATCCCGCCGCGCGCCTGGGCCCGCCTGCAGCTGCGCTTCGTGGTCGATGTCGACATGGACGACATCATCCCGGCCGTGCGCCGCCATCTCGATCGGCACGGCTTTGCCTACGTGGACGTCGCGCCGGCACGCGAGGAGGTTTTTCCGGCGACCCGCCTCGACCCCGAGAACCCGTGGGTGACCTGGGCGCTCGCCTCCATCGAGCGCACGACCGGCAAGAACCCGGCGCTGCTACCCAATCTCGGCGGCTCGCTGCCGAACGATGCCTTCTCCGAGATCCTCGGCATGCCGACGATCTGGGTACCGCATTCCTATCCGGGTTGCTCGCAGCACGCGCCGAACGAGCATGTTCCCGCCGCCCTGTTCCGGGAGGCGCTCGGGATGATGGCGGGGCTGTATTGGGACGTTCCGGAGAGTGGCATTCCGAAGCGGACTGCCTGACCAGCTGCCCAGTTCGGGTCCAGTGACGTCGTGATTGCTCAATTTGTGAGCACGTCTGCAGACCTGCAGCCGAGGCGGGGTAAGTAACCCGCGCCCGTTGCCGAGGTTCCTCCCTGGCACAGCGCTTGCGCTCGTCTTGCGGGCTGCTGGCCAGCCAGAGTTGAGCATCGGAGACTCACGCAATGACAATGACAAGACGGGGAGCTGTCGGCGCGCTCGCGGGCGTCGCCATGCTGGCGGGCTCGGCAGGCGCGGCGTTCGCCCAGGACACCATCAAGGTCGGCATCCTCCACTCGCTGTCGGGCACGATGGCGATCAGCGAGACCACGCTGAAGGACACGATGCTCTTCCTCATCGACGAGCAGAACAAGAAGGGCGGCGTGCTCGGCAAGAAGCTCGAGGCGGTCGTCGTCGATCCGGCGTCGAACTGGCCGCTCTTCGCCGAGAAGGCCCGCGAGCTGATCGCGCAGAACAAGGTCTCGGCCGTGTTCGGCTGCTGGACCTCCGTGTCGCGCAAATCCGTGCTGCCCGTGTTCAAGGAGCTGAACTCGGTCCTGTTCTACCCCGTCCAGTACGAGGGCGAGGAGAGCGAGCGGAACGTGTTCTACACGGGCGCCGCTCCCAACCAGCAGGCGATCCCGGCCGTCGACTACCTGGCCAAGGACGAGAAGGTGCAGCGCT
>CAXUKK010000374.1:0-3076 GCA_964251455.1 uncultured Enterovirga sp. | reverse complement strand
AACCGCTGACCTCTGCAGTGCGATTGCAGCGCTCTCCCATCTGAGCTACAGCCCCAGGGCGCCGGCCTTGTAGGGTGCCGATCGCGGCGCGTCAACGCCGATCGGCTGCTCCTTCGCCATTCAGCTGCTTTGTCAGAATCCAGCCCTAGCCGCAGTCGGTCCTCAGAGGCATGGACGCGGGCCTCTACGCACCCCCTCGGGGTGGCCGGTCCGAATGGCCGGGTTGTCGCGGGGACCGCCCCCGGATACATCCCTGGGCACTTCCGGCGGTTCAGATCTCCCATGCGCGCGTTCCTCGACGTCATCATGCTGGCGTTGCAGCTCTATGTCTGGATCCTCATCGCGTCGGCGGTGATGAGCTGGCTCGTCGCCTTCGGCGTCGTGAACATGCGCAACGAGGTCGTGCGCACGATCTGGAACTTCCTTTACCAGGCAACGGAGCCGGCGCTGCGCCCGATCCGCCGCATCCTGCCCAATCTCGGGGGGATCGACATCTCGCCCATCATCCTCCTCCTGATCATCTTCTTCATCCAGCGCGTGATCGAGCTTTACGTGTATCCGGTCGCGTTCTGATGTCTCCGCGTCCCTGGCAGGAGAAGCCGGGCGGGTTCGAGGTGAGGGTCCGGGTGACGCCGCGCGGCGGGCGCGATGCGGTGGATGGCGTCGATGTCCTCAGTGACGGCAAGGCCGTGCTGAAACTCCCGGTGCGGGCCGCGCCCGAGGAAGGCGCCGCCAACGAAGCCATGCGACGACTGGTCGCCAAGACGATCGGGAGGCCGGGGTCGGCGGTGAGGCTCGATGCGGGCGCGACCTCACGGGTCAAGACGGTCTCGATCGCTGGAGACCCGGCCGAGATCGTGAGGGTGCTCGATCGCGCCTGCCGCCCAGGAACGACCGCGTGAGTGCTGCAGCCATCGACGGGAACGCGCAGAGCGCGGTGCTTCGCCGGCAGATCGCGGACGCAGTTCGGATTCTCGACGCCGGAGGGTTCACGCCCGGCCTGGCGGTGGTGCTCGTCGGGGAGGATCCGGCGAGCCGCGTCTACGTGCGCAACAAGTCCACCCGGACCGTCGAGGCGGGGATGCGGTCCTTCGACCACAGGCTCCCGGCCGACGCGTCGGAGGACGAGATCCTCGCGCTCGTCCTCGAGCTGAATGCGGACGAGGCCGTCGACGGGATCCTGGTGCAGCTTCCGCTTCCGCCGCATGTCGATTCGGCGAAGATCCTGCTGGCGATCGACCCCGCAAAGGACGTCGACGGCTTCCACCCGGTCAATGCCGGCCGGCTCGCGACCGGGCAGCCGGCGCTGGTGCCGTGCACGCCGCTGGGTTGCGTCATCCTGGCCAAGAGCGTGCATTCCGACCTGGCCGGCATGGAGGCCGTGGTTGTCGGGCGCTCCAACATCGTCGGGAAGCCGGTGGCCCAGTTGCTTCTCGCCGAAAGCTGCACGGTGACGATTGCCCATTCGCGCACGCGCGACCTACCCGGAACCTGCCGCCGGGCCGACCTTCTGGTCGCTGCCGTGGGCCGGCCGGAGATGATCCGCGGAGGCTGGATCAAGCCCGGCGCCACCGTGATCGACGTCGGCATCAACCGTGTCCCGAACCCGGCCGGTGGTGAAGGCAAGACCAGGCTCGTCGGCGACGTGGCCTTCGCCGAGGCGGCCGAGGTCGCGGGCGCGATCACGCCTGTCCCGGGCGGCGTCGGCCCGATGACGATCGCCTGCCTGCTCCGAAATACTGTTCAGGCGGCCTGCGAGCGCCGCGGACTGCCTGTGCCGGATGCTCTGGAATGAAAACGAATCCGGGGCGCTACTTCGAGGATTTCCGGATCGGCGAGACGATCCGGCACGCGACACCGCGCACCGTCACGGCCGGGGATTCGGCGCTCTACACCGCCCTCTATGGCTTCCGCTTCGCCGTGCAATCGGCCGAGACGTTTGCGGCCGCGGTCGGGTATCCGGGCTCCCCGCTCGACGACCTCCTCGTCTTTCATGTCGTGTTCGGAAAGAGCGTGCCGGACATTTCGCTGAACGCGGTCGCCAATCTCGGCTACGCGGACGCCCGATTTCTGGCGCCGGTCTATCCTGGCGACACGCTGAGCGCCGTCTCCGAGGTGATCGGCCTCAAGGAGAATTCGAACCGGCAGACGGGCGTCGTCTATGTCCGGACCCGCGGCCTGAACCAGGCGGGTCGCCCGGTCCTCGAATATGTCCGCTGGGTAATGGTGCGAAAGGCCAGCGAAAGCGCCCGCCCGCACCGGGAGGAGGTGCCGGACCTGCCGGACGCGGTCGACCCCGCTTTACTCGGGCTTGCCTGCCCGACGATCGACGGCAGCGCCTGGGACGACGAGCTCGCGGGCTCGGCGCACCGCTTCGCCGACTACCGTCCAGGCGAGCGCATCGACCATGCCGACGGCATCACGATCGAAGAGGCGGAGCACCAGCTTGCGACCCGCCTCTACCAGAACACCGCCAAAGTGCATTTCGACGGGCATGCCGCAGCGGGGACCCGGTTCGGCCGCCGCCTGATCTATGGCGGGCACGTCATCTCGCTCGCCCGCGCCCTGTCCTTCAACGGCTTGGCGAACGCGTTTCATGTCGCGGCGGTCAATGGCGGCCGGCATGTCGCGCCACTCTTTGCCGGCGATACGGTCTATGCCTGGAGCGAGATCCTTCAGGTCGCGGAACTGCCGCGCCGAGCCGATGTCGGAGCACTGCGCATCCGCACGATCGCGACGAAGAACCAGCCCTGCACGGGCTTCCCGGGCCGAATCGAGGGCGGGTACGATGCCGCGGTGGTCCTCGACGTCGATTATTGGGCGCTGGTCCCGCGGTGAACGAGACGACGGCTAGGTCCGACGGCCGCAAGGCCCGGGACGTCGCGGCCGAGCTCGACGAGGCCAGCCTATCGCTCCTGCTCGACCGCTTCTACGCCAAGGTGCAGCGCGATCCGGCTCTCGGCCCGATCTTCGCCGGCGCGATCGCGGACGATGCCTGGCCGGCGCACATGGCTCGTATCACAGGTTTCTGGCGCTCGGTGCTGTTCAAGGCGGGCGGCGACAAGGGAAACCCGTT
>CAXUKK010000373.1:0-3100 GCA_964251455.1 uncultured Enterovirga sp. | reverse complement strand
CTGCGATCCCGAAGAACTGACGCGGCTTCGTGCCTACCTGGACAAGCAGCTGTCCCATCTGCAGGGCGTTGTCGGACGTCTCGCCAACCGGCTCCAGCGCCGGCTCATGGCGCAGCAGAATCGCTCATGGGAATTCGACCTGGAGGAGGGCGTCCTCGATCCCGCGCGGCTCGTGCGCGTGGTGCTCGATCCACACCAGCCGCTGTCCTTCAAGCACGAGAAGGACATGCAGTTTCGGGACACGGACGTCGGCCTGCTGATCGACAATTCGGGTTCGATGCGCGGTCGGCCGATCACGGTCGCGGCGACCTGCGCGGACATCCTGGCGAGGACGCTCGAACGCTGCGCCGTGAAGGTGGAGATACTCGGTTTTACGACACGAGCCTGGAAGGGCGGCCAGTCGCGCGAGTCATGGCTGCAATCGGGCAAGCCGGCTAATCCCGGTAGGTTGAACGACCTGCGCCACATCATCTACAAATCTGCCGATGCACCCTGGCGCCGTTCGCGCAGGAACCTCGGCCTGATGATGCGCGAGGGGCTGCTCAAGGAGAACATCGACGGCGAGGCGCTCGATTGGGCGCACAAGCGCCTGCTCGGCCGGCCCGAGCAGCGCCGCGTGCTGATGGTGATATCGGATGGGGCGCCGGTCGATGATTCGACCCTGTCCGTGAACCCCGGCAATTACCTCGAGCGGCATCTCCGCTTCATCATCGACGAAATCGAGACGCGCTCGCCGGTCGAGCTGATCGCGATCGGCATCGGCCACGACGTGACGCGCTACTATCGCCGTGCGGTCACCATCGTGGATGCCGAGGAACTCGGGGGCGTGATGACCGAAAAACTTGCCGAATTGTTCGAGGAGACAGCGCCGCCTGCGCCTGCGCGGTCCGGCCGCAAGCGACACGCCGCGTGAGGCTCACACGTCGTGGATTGCTGGGCGCAGGCGCTACGGGCGCCGTCCTGCTTGGAGGCGCGAGATCGCGCTTTGCATTCGCCGGAGCGGGAGAGTCCGCGGGACCCGAACAGGTGGCAGTCAGGGCGAAGCCGATCACGAGCTTCTATGGGCGCGAGCCCGGCCAGACGCGATTCGGCGCGCTCACCTTTCGGTCCGGCCTTGTGCTCTCGTCTGACGCGTCGCATTTCGGCGGCTTGTCCGGCCTGTGGCGCTCACCCGACGGCCGGCAGCTCGTGGCTATCACGGACCGAGGATATTGGCTCACGGCGTCCGTCCACTACGACGGAGCAGGTCTCGCTGGCCTAAACGACGCTCGCGTGGCTCCGATGCGGAACGCCGCGGGGGAGGAGCCGCGGGGGACTCAGCGGTATGATACGGAGTCTCTCGCATTCGCCGGTGACGGTACGGCTTATGTCGGCATCGAGCGCATCAACGAGGTCTGGCGGTTCCCGTGGAGCCGCGACGGCGTTCTCGCTCGTGGTGTCCCGATTGCGGTGCCGCCGGAATTCAGGCAACTCCCGAACAATGAAGGCCCTGAGGCGCTCGCAGTAGCCCCGCAGGGTCACCCTCTCGCCGGGAACGTCATCGCGATCGCGGAGCGCGCCAGGAGCGGGGACGATGCGCCGACGCGCGGATGGGTGCTGACGGGCACACGGCCTTTCGCTTTCGACGTCGTGCGCTCCGAAGCCTTCGACATCACGGACCTCGCCTTCCTGCCATCCGGTGAGGCCTTGCTGCTGGAGCGGCGCTTCCGGCTTGTCACGGGGGTTGCGTGCCGAATCCGCCGCATCGCTGCGGACGCGTTCCGACCGGATGCAGCCATCGATGGTGAGGTCATCTTCAAGGTCGACCGCACCTACGAGGTCGACAACATGGAAGGAATTGCGGTCCATCGGGACACGGCCACGGGCGAGACCGTGCTGACACTGGTGTCGGACGATAATTTCTCGACCCTGCAGCGAACGCTTATCTTGGAATTCACGCTCTCGTAGGGAGCCAAAGCTCGTCTGTCCGCGGCTCGTGCCCTGGCCGCCATGGCTGGTTCGATTACCTCGCCAGCGACGGCCGGTCAGTCCGCTCAGCCTCCGAACCGGAACGCTTTCTCAAGGCGCCAGGGACCGCCGAGGTAGCGCCAAAGGTTCAGCCCCTCGGCTCGGGCCGTGAACGGTCGGAAGCTTGCCTGCAGCTCCCGCAGCGTCGCCCGCCCGGTATCAGCTCCGACCTTGTTCTGGATCGTGACATGCGGGGCTATCCTGGCCGTGTCCTGCGCCGTCAGCCAGTCGTGCCACTCCCGAGCCAGAGCCTGCCGAAGACGAACTAGTTCGGCTGACGAGAACGCGATCGCGACGCCGTTCCCGAGCGAACGCAGACCGGCTGCGTCGATGTCGAATGGCTTCTGGTGGCGGCACAATTCGCCGAGCTCACGGCGGATCTCGGTGGCGTTCTCGCCGGGCAGTGCATGAAACAGTGTGAGATGGGCGGGAACGACGTTGCGCTCGGGCGGGAAGTACTGTCGGCGCAACGTGTCGAGACGGCTGAAGGTCGCGCCGTCAAAGGCGAGTGTGAGGATAAGCGGCCTTCCCTCGTCGCTCATCGGCAATGAAGGCCTGGGTCGTCCCGTTCAGAGTTGCAGGGCCGCGCGTGCCTCTTCGAGCTGCCCGATGGTCTCGTCGTAGCCGCGCCGAACTGCATGGTCATCGCTGCCATCCCGGCGGGTCTGCAACTCGGTGACCTCGCGATCGATTCTCTCCGGGGTCAACTCCTCGACGGGGGTCGCCCGCTCGGCCAGAACCGTTACGCCGGCAGCGTTGATCTCGGCGAAGCCACCGCGGACAAGCACGCGCTCACCGTGGTTCTTGTGGTCCGTTGCGACCACGAAGCCAGCCTTCAGGGTGGTGATAGTCGGCTCATGGCCGGGCATCACGGTCATGTCGCCTTCGGTCGCCGGCAGGAGGACCGCTTCGACCTCGCCGGAGAACAGGATGCGCTCGGGCGAGACGAGCTCGAAATGCATCGTTGCCAAATTGGATATCCCTTGCTCAGCCGCGCCGTCGATCGACGGCGAACCCGGCCAGGAGACCGAGAACTGCGCCGCCGATCCCGAAGGCGCCGACATGCTGCCATGGACCGGTCGTCATCGCTCCG
>CAXUKK010000372.1:0-3111 GCA_964251455.1 uncultured Enterovirga sp. | reverse complement strand
GGATGATGCCGGTCACGATGCCGGCCCGGGCGGCCCGCCACGTTACGAGCATGATGACCCTGGAGGGGGGCGCGCCCAGCGCCGCGGCAGCCTCGCGCAGCCCGTTCGGCACGAGGCTGAGCATATCCTCGGTCGTCCGCACGATGACGGGCACCGCGATGATGGCGAGCGCGACGCCGCCGGCCCAGCCGGAATACGAGCCGAAGGGTGCGACGAGCAGCATGTAGACGAACAGGCCGATCAGGATGGACGGCGCAGACAGGAGCACGTCGTTGACGAAGCGGACGATCGAGCCGAGCTTCGATCCGCGCGAATATTCCGCCAGGTAGGTGCCGGCCAGGACGCCGATCGGCGTCGCGACCACGATGCCGAGCGTCGTGAGAACCAGGGAGCCCAGCATCGCGTTGGCGAGTCCGCCGCCGGCCGTGCCCGGACCCGGCGTCACGCTGGTGAAGACCGAAGGACCCAGTGCCGCGAAGCCGCGCCACAGCAGCATCAGCAGGATCCAGCCGAGCGCGAACACGCCGATGACCGTGAACAGGACGCTGACGATCCTCAATGCGCGGTCCGCGATCCGGCGACCGGGGCGAACCAGGCGCGCTTGCTCCGGCAACTCGCCGACCGGTGCGCCGGACAGGACAGGGGCGTGGGCGGCCATGGCTCAGATCCTCTGGACGCGGGCGACCAGCAGCCTGGCCGCGAACAACACCGCGAAGGTGACGAGGAACAGGATGCAGCCGAGGGCAATCAGCGCGTTCAGCTGCATGTCGGCCGCCTCGTTGAATTCGTTGGCGATGCGGGACGCGATGGTCGAGCCCGGATCGAAGATGGACGAGCCGAGGCGGTTCGCGTTGCCGACCACGAAGGTCACGGCCATCGTCTCGCCGAGCGCCCGGCCGAGGCCCAGCATGATCGCGCCGATGATGGAGACGCCGGCCTGCGGCACCAGGACGTGGCGCACGACCTCCCAGGTGGTGCAGCCGATGCCGTAGGCGCTTTCGCGCAGGACCGGCGGGATCTGGTCGAGCATGTCCCGCGTGATCGACGCGATGAAGGGAATGATCATCAGGGCGAGGATGATCCCGGCCGTGAAGATGCCGGTGCCGGACGGGACACGCGAATAGAGGATCGTGCCGACGATCGGCAGGCCTTCGACGACGTTGTTCAGCGGCGTCTGGATGTAATTGGCGACCAGCGGCGCGAAGACGAAGAGGCCCCACATCCCGTAGATGATGGAGGGCACGGCCGCGAGGAGCTCGACGGCTGTCGAGATCGGGCCCTTGAGCCAGCCGGGCGAGAGCTGCGTCAGGAAGACCGCGATCCCGAGCGAGACGGGCACGCCGATGACGAGCGCGATCAGCGCCGCGGACAGCGTGCCGGCGACAGCCGGCCAGGCACCGTACTGGTCCGCCCCGACATTCCAGATCGACCCGGTGAGGAACCCGAAGAAGCCGAACTCGCTGAAGGCGGGCCAGCCGCCATAAAGCATCGCAAGCAGGATGCCGGCGAGCACCAGGAGGACTAGGGCCGCGCAGCCGGTGGCGGCGGCCCTGAAGATCCGGTCGAAACCGGCATGGGAGATGCGGCCGGAGCCGACGCTTGAAGAAGCCAACACGTGCTCGCTGCTTGCGACCAGAGACACCGGCGCTCTCCCTAACTCACCAGACCTGAGGCGGTCGAACCGGCTGGGTTACTGGGTCTTCACGGCCTTGAAGGCCTGCGCCCGCACGTCGGCGGCGACCTTCTCGGGAACCGCGACGTAGTCCAGGTCGGCCGCGAGCTTGGCGCCGCCCTTGAAGGCCCAGTCGAAGAACTTGATGACCTCGGCGGCCCGCTTCGGGTCCTTCGGCTCGCTCGGGATGAGGACGAAGGTCGGCGCCGTGATCGGCCAGGACTTCTCGCCAGGCTGGCTCGTCAGCGAGATGCCGAAGCCGGGCTGCGCGCCCCAGTTCGCGCCGGCGGCCGCTGCCGCGAAGCCATCGGCGTCCGGATTGACGAACTTGCCGTCCTTGTTGCGCAGCTGCGTGTGAGACAGCTTGTTCTGCTTGGCGTAGGCGTATTCGACGTAGCCGATCGAATTCGGAATCTGCTTCACGGCTGCAGCAACGCCCTCGTTCCCCTTGCCGCCCTGGCCGATGGTCCAGTTGACGGTCGTGTTGGCGCCAAGCTCGCTCTTGAACGGCGCCGAGGCTTCCGACAGGTAGGTCGTGAAGATGCTGGTCGTGCCGGAGGCATCCGAACGGTAGATCGGTGTGATGTTCGCGTCCGGAAGCTTCACGCCGCCGTTCAGCTCGGCGATCTTGGGATCGCTCCACTTCTTGACCTGACCCCGATAGATATCGGCGAGGAGCTCGCCGGTCAGCTTGATCTGGCCGGGCTCGATCCCGGGGATGTTCACGACCGGGACCACGCCGCCGAGCACCGTCGGGAACTGGGTCAGGCCGTCCTTCTGCAATTCGTCGCCCTTGAGCGGGGCGTCAGTCGCGCCGAAATCGACGGTGCGCGCCTTGATCTGGCGGATGCCGCCGCCCGAGCCGATGGACTGGTAGTTCACGGTCACGCCGGTCGCGGCCTTATAGGCCTCGGCCCACTTGGCGTAGACGGGGAACGGGAAGCTTGCGCCTGCCCCGGTGATCTCCTGTGCGGAAGCCGCGCCGGACAGCATGATTGCAGCGCCGACGGCGGCCGCGAAAAAGCTAGGTTTCATGTTCGTCTCCACCGATCGGCCGCGCAGCACCCGCAGGGGCGCCGGGGTTCCCCGATCCTTCTGGCCGGGCCCAGCAGGCTCGACACCCGCTCTCTAAGAACCCGACACCCGCACCTGTATGACGGCTACATGACAGTTCAATGACACGCCCCGAAGACGGGTTCAGACAGAAGCCGTGAAATGGACCTTGAACGTCGCTCCCCGGCCCGGCTCGCTCTCGATCGCGAGCCGGCCGCGATGGCGCCCGACGATGTGCTTGACGATGGCGAGACCGAGCCCGGTCCCGCCTTGCGTTCGGCTCTCCGCGACATCGACCCTGTAGAACCGCTCGGTCAGGCGCGGCACGTGCTCGGCCGCGATGCCGGGACCATGATCGCGCACCGAGAGTTCGACCCGCTCGCCGC